>UREO01000181.1 GCA_900546895.1 uncultured Oscillospiraceae bacterium | reverse complement strand
GGCAGCGTCAGATGTGTATAAGAGACAGTTTTTATTGTTTACATATGTCCTTGACGCGGGATCGTCTCCGACAATCACGACGGCAAGGCCCGGCGTAACGCCGAGCCGGACCGTTTTCTCAACTTCAAGGGCCAGCTGAGCCCGAATTTCGGCTGCAACCGCTTTCCCGTCAATATATTTCGCCATAACCTGCCTCCAAAATCATGATTTGTCCGTTTCCTCCGCCGTATCCTCCGGAGAAGCTGAAACGGGCTCTTCCGTTTCCGCAGCTGGTTCGGACGCAGCGTGCTCTTCCTGTACCGCACCGTCCGACGCATCTTCAGAAGCATCTGTGTCAAAAATAGTGCTTGCATCGTCGTCAATCAATTCTTCCGGTACTTCATCCACCACAGCATTGAGTGCCATGACTTTCGGGGAACCGCATCCGGCAAGAGCGGTTCTGTTGCGGAAAACAATTAACAACGCGATACCGGTTAAAACCGTTATCACAGCAACTACCTGAGAGACTCTGAGAGGAATGACCGGGGTAATCAGGCTGTCCGTACGCAGTCCTTCAATAAAGAACCGGCCGACACCATACCAGATCAAATAACCGAGAAAAACCTGTCCGTCATATCTTCTGAACCTGCGGCTGAAAATATGTAGCAGGACAAAGCCCAGAAGGCACCATAAGGATTCATACAGAAAGCAGGGATGTACAGGGCCGTTTGCAATAGCGGAAGTGTTTTCGCTGACCATGCCCCATGGCAGAGCGGTTTCGCGGCCAAACGCCTCCTGATTGACAAAGTTGCCCCAGCGACCGATCGTCTGTCCGATTAAGAAACCGAGCGAAGCCAGATCCAGCATGGCCGGAATGCTGATTTTGCGCAGCTTGGCAATCAGTGCGCCGCAGAGCAGACCTCCAATGATTCCACCGTAAATTCCAAGTCCGCCTTCCCAGATATAAAGGGCGCTGATCGGATTTCTCAGATACTGGTCGCTGGTATCGAAAATAACATAATAGGCCCTTGCGCCGATAATTCCGCCGATAATTCCGACAATCACGGCGTCGATCAGCCTGTCCTGATCCATATTGAATTTTTTGCAGCTTGCCATCACATAGAGAAAAGCCAGCAAAAAACCGACCGCGATAATCACGCCGTACCATCTGATAGTAAGCGAACCGATTGAAAACGCAACCGGATTGATTGTAAAATGAATGCCCAGTCCCGGAAATTGAACATTTAACATATACTCCACCATTTCTCCACGCGTAAAAACAGATTAGACTCCGTCCAAAACTTCGCGTGGGATGTTCTGGCGGAAAGAATAAAGAAAAGCTTATTCTTCAACCGGTCTTACAATGGAAAGTGCGGAATACTCCGGTTTGAGCTGGACTTTAAGCCTGTTCTGCACGGACTGAATATCCGCCGAAGCAATCGTATCGATATAGTTAAAAAGTTCATGGCCGGTAAATGCCAAGGAGACCATGGTGTTGGCAATATTGTCCACACTGTTGAAGGACGAAACCATACGGCCGTAAACCGCTTTTTTGGAACGCTCAAAAGCCGCGGGGTCCAGTCCGTGTTCACGCAGCCCGGCAACCTCTTTTTTGATCTCCTGCGCAACGGCATCGGGGTCCTTTGATTCGCCGGAGAAAATCACCGATGCATAACCGGGTCCCTCAAAATATTCATAGGCGAAAGAGGACTGATTGATCAGCCCGGCGTCCAGCAGTCTGCGGAACAGCGGGGATGCATCGGAAGCCAGAATTTCCAGCAGGATTTCCGTGTCCGCGATTTCGCGGGCAGACAGGCGGTTTTTGCCCGCTTTTTCTTTAAAGCCAAGCTGAAAGATCGGTGCGGCCACAGAAAGCTTCTGCTCCACCCTGCTCTCCACAACCCCTTCGGGCTCTTCCTCAAAGGACCGGTCGATAGCGACGTTTTTCGAGGGCTTCAGCATTTTATCACAAAGCTCCAACACCTTGTAAACGTCGACATTTCCCGCGACACACAGCACCATATTGTTGAGATTATAGAAGGTATGATAGCACTTGTAAAGCAATTCCGGCGTAATTTTCGCGATGCTTTCGACCGTTCCGGCAATATCGATCTTAACCGGATGCTTATGGTATATGGCGCGCAGAAGGTTGAACATCACGCGCCACTGCGGGTCGTCGTCGTACATTCTGATTTCCTGTCCGATAATGCCCTGCTCCTTCTGTACGGTCTGCTCGGTAAAATAAGGGGACTGAACAAAATCCAGAAGAATTTCCAGCGATTCGTATACTTTTTCCGAACACGAAAACAGGTAACAGGTTTTGTCAAAAGAAGTATAGGCGTTTGCGGAAGCCCCCGTTTTGGCGTAACGGGCAAAGGCGTCCCCGTCCTCGCTTTCAAAAAGCTTATGCTCCAGATAATGCGCGATGCCGTTGGGGACCGTATTCATCTCGGTTTCTTCCGACGTTTTAAAGCAGGTGTCTACGGAACCGTATTTGGTTCCAAATACGGCATAAGTGGTACTGTAATTTTCTTTCGGATATACAAATATTTTCAGCCCGGACGAATGGTTGATCTCAAAATACCGGTCGCCGATCCGCGAGCTTTTGATTTCCTTCATTACATTCATTCTTTTTCTACCTCGTTTCCGACTAAGCGATACACTGTGTCAAGAGTGACATTGTTAGCGGCGTCGATCATCTGCTGACGCGTCACGGCGCTAATCAGCGCTGCCGCTTCCTCCGGGCGTTTGACATAATTGGCAAACGTCTGCGACAGGTACCACGCCTCCAGCCCGCCAAGGGAATCGGAAAGAGAACGGTAGCTGTTGCACATGCTGAGTTTTGCCGCATTGACTTCATTATCGTCAAAATTGCCTTTTTTTATTTCTTCCAGCTGGAATAAAATTTCCTCTTTGGCCTTTTCAATATTCTTTGTTTCAACGCCGCTCTGTACAAGCATGATTCCCTTCATGGAAACGTACAGCGCGCTGCAATAGTAGCAAAGGCTGAGCTTTTCGCGGACATTCAGAAACAGCTTGGAATTCGGGGTGCCGCCAAAAAGGGCAACCATCAGCTTGACCGCTTCCACCTGCTCATCCCGAAGGGAGGCCGCGGTGCGGAAGCCGAGAACAAGCTTCGACTGGGCAATATCCATTTTTTCAGTGACTTCATTGACCTGATCGGCTTTTTTGACATTGACGGTCGGACACTCCACCGTGGACCTTTTTCCAAGCTTCTGAAAAGCGTTATAAAAGCCTTCATAAACGGGCTTGGGATCACAGTCGCCCAGAACCATGATTTCGATCCTTGCGTTCTGAATCAGATAGCGCCATACCCCGGTCAGTTCCTCACGCTTCAGATTCCTGATATCTTCCTTGCTGCCATAGCGGCTGATGCCGTACGGCTCGTTTTTACACATGATTTCTTCACAGCGCTGTCTGGCATAGGTACGCTTGTCATTGAATTCAGAATCGATCAATTCAATGGTCTGGCGTTGTTCCTGCTCAAATCCCTCCTTAGGGAAAAGGCCGTCTTCAAACGGCGGATCAAACAGAACGCTGCACAGCAGCTTTGAAAGCTCCGTCGAGGTGCTCTCCCCCTGCAAAGCATATCTGTCGGCAATTCCGGAAGCATAAAGCGACAGCATCTGAACGTCGCCGATTTTCTGAACGTCGGCGCTCAGATCCGCTCCATAAAGCTCGGCCAGACGTTCGCCCAGCTTTGTAAAGTCGGGATATTCCCTGCTGGCGCGGCTGAGAAGGAAAGGCAGAATGGCGTTGGAAGCCGCGGCCTTTTTTTGAAGGGGCAGTAAAAAATTAACGGACATGCGCACCGTTTTGAATTTAATATCCCTGACGCTTCTGAAATTGACACCGTCACAAACGGAGCGCTGTTCTATCTCTGTCATTCGATTATTCATCTCCATATTATACTCAGTTAAAATCAAGCTTTATTATATCACAATCCTCTGCTTTAGCAAAGAAATAATATTCTAAATTATTTATGAACATACAGAATTTATGCTGAACCCTGCCGGAATCAGTCGCTTTTCTGTTGCGGTAAAAATAGAATAATGTTATAATATCCGGGAACATAAAGACGAGGTGGCATTAATTGAAAATTAAAAATCAGGCACTGGCTGCGGATTTGGGGCTGGTTTTCGTCACAATTATCTGGGGCAGTGCTTTTGTTGTCGTAAAAAACGCTACCGGCACCGTTCCGACAAGCTACATCATTGCGATCCGTTTCGGGATCGCCGTTTTGCTTATGACTATTTTTTTCTTTAAAAGGCTGAAAAAAATAGACTCCGACTGTATCAAGTCGGGTGCCATCCTCGGTGTCCTGAGTTTTGTCGCCTATTATTTGCAGACAACCGGCATCAAATATACAACGGCGGGCAACAACGCGTTCCTGACGGCTGTCTATGTTGTGGTGGTGCCGTTCCTTTATTGGCTGCTGCGCAATAAAAAGCCGGATCTGTACAATATAACGGCTGCATTAATATGCATTGCCGGAATCGGACTTTTATCGCTGCGCGCGGGGTTCACCATGAATATCGGGGATATTCTCTCCCTGTTGTGCGGAATCGCTTTTGCTTCACAGATCGTAGGTACCAGTATTTTAACCGAAAAGAATGATCCTATTCTGCTCTCCTACACGCAATTTGTCGTTACCGGAGTCATTGGACTGGCAGTAGCTCTCTGCACCGAAACGTTCCCCGCCGGTCTGGGAACCGACTCCGTGCTGTCTCTTTTATACATCGGCGTATTCAGTACCTTGATCGCACTGGTCTTGCAGACTGTCTGTCAAAAATACACCCCGCCCGCCAGAGCTTCCTTGATCATGTCGCTGGAATCTTTGTTCGGCTCGGTTTTCGGCATTATCTTTTTGCATGAAGCGCTGACGCCCAAAATCCTGGCCGGATCTCTGCTGATTCTTCTTTCCATTCTGATTTCTGAAACGAAGCCGTCTTTCTTCAGATGGAATCAAAAAAGGACGGAGCTGCAGGAAGACAGCGCGGAATAAATCCATAGAAAACGAAAAACCTTCCGCATGGGGATTTCCATTCCCTGCGGAAAGTTTTTTTAATATGTATATCATCCAATCATAAATAATGAATTTTGGAGGAAAACACAGTGAAAAGAAATATTTATAAGATGGTCTTAAGTTCTTGCCTCTTAGTAGCTATTCTTATGCTTTTATCATTCCTTTTTAACCATTCTATGATGGACTTTCGATTAGCGATTCTGATCGGTGTAGTAAGTTTCGCAATCGATTTAGTAGCTGAAATAATAAAAAAGCGCAATAAAAAAGATGAATGATAGTGTCGAGATAAATAAAAAAAGTAATAATCACATGCGAATTACACATATCATCTTTACTTCTTTTTCATATAACTCGTTAAAGAGTCTGCCTATATCACAGCAATTTTTTCAGATATTTTCCGGTATAGGATTCCTTTACTTTTACGATCTGTTCCGGGGTTCCCTTTGCGATGACCTCACCGCCGCCGTCCCCGCCCTCCGGTCCAAGGTCGATAATATAGTCGGCGGTTTTGATCAGGTCCAGATTATGCTCGATGACCACTACGGTATTTCCGCCGTCCACCAGCTTCTGGAGCACCTCGATCAGCTTGTGAACATCCGCGATATGAAGGCCGGTGGTGGGCTCGTCCAGAATATAAATCGTTCTGCCCGTGGAGCGCTTGGAAAGCTCTGTTGCCAGCTTGACTCTTTGCGCTTCGCCGCCGGAAAGGGTCGTCGCCGGCTGGCCGATCTTGACATAGTCCAGTCCGACATCCTGCAGCGTCTGCAGCTTGCGGGCAATGCGCGGGATGCTGGAAAAGAACTCCAGTCCCTCTTCCACCGTCATCTCCAGCACATCGTAGATGCTTTTGCCTTTATACTTGATCTCCAGCGTTTCACGGTTGTAGCGTTTCCCTTTGCAGACGTCGCAGGGAACGTAGACATCCGGAAGGAAATGCATCTCGATTTTGATGATGCCGTCGCCTTGACATGCCTCGCAGCGGCCGCCCTTTACGTTAAAGGAAAACCGGCCGGAATTGAACCCGCGCAGCTTGGCTTCCTGCGTGGAAGCGTACAGCTCGCGGATATCCGTAAAGACGCCGGTATAAGTAGCGGGATTGGAACGGGGCGTTCTGCCGATGGGCGACTGGTTGATTTCGATCACCTTGTCCAGCTCAGAGAGGCCCTTGATTTCTTTAAAAGCGCCGGGACGGGATTTCGCCCCATTCAGCTCCGCCGCCAGGTATTTATATAATATTTCATCTGTCTCTTATACACATCTCCGAGCCCACGAGACATGCGCAGATCTC
>UREO01000180.1 GCA_900546895.1 uncultured Oscillospiraceae bacterium | reverse complement strand
CAGAAGCTGATGCAGAACAAGCTGGATTTCAACGATCTGCTCGACCAGCTGGTGCAGGTAAGAAAAATGGGGCCGCTCAAGAATGTGCTTTCCAAAATGCCCGGAATGGATAAACAGCTCAAGGACGTGGACATCGACGACCGTCAGATGGACCGTGTGGCGGCGATTATTCTTTCCATGACCCCCGAGGAGCGCAGCAAGCCGTCCGTCATCAACCCTTCGCGCAAGCGGCGCATGGCCGCGGGCAGCGGGATGAAGGTGGAGGACGTCAACCGTCTGATCAAGCAGCTGGAGCAGATGCAGAAGCTGGTAAAGCAGATGAAGGGCCGCGGAAAGCGGCGTTTTTCCGGCATGGGGATGCCGTTTTAACAGAATTCATCCAAGAAGGAATTCCCTTTTGGTGAAGATATTGATCAATTTGTGGAGGTGAAACATCATGTCAGTAAAGATTAGATTACGCAGAATGGGCGCCAAAAAAGCTCCGTTCTATCGTATAGTTGTTGCAGATTCCCGCTTCCCGCGCGACGGCCGTTTCATTGAAGAAATCGGTTATTACAATCCGCTCGAAGAGCCGTCCGTTGTGAAAGTGGATGCTGAGAAGGCCAAGAAATGGATTGCCAACGGCGCACAGCCGACAGACACCGTGAAATCTCTGTTCAAGAAACACGGCGTACTGTAATCGCGGAGGATAAAACAATGAAAGAACTGCTGATTGCGATTGCACAGGGACTTGTCGAAGATCCGTCCGCCGTTCGTGTGGACGTCGACGAGCCCAATGAGGAAGGAACCGTTGTTTATCACCTGCACGTTGCCGAAGACGACATGGGCAGGGTGATCGGCAAGCAGGGCCGCATTGCCAAAGCGATTCGCATTGTCATGCGTGCCGCCGCTACCCGTACCAACGGAAAAGTATCCGTTGAAATTGATTAGGCCTTGTTTGCAAATTAAGAATCGACGGATTTTCGTGATAAAATTGTGCCTGACAAGGAAAAAAGCGCAGGAATACTGTCCGTATGCCGAGCATTTCTGACGCGGTCAGACGCGATTTTAGCCGAATAAGACAAGACTCTTGATTTTACAAACATGGCCTAAGCGCTCAGGCAGGGCTGCAACAGTGCTGTTGCGGCCCTGCTTTGTAGAAATGCGACGCCTCGGGTAACGGGGCAAACAGAAACAATTATAGCAGAGTAGAATTTTGTGCGTTAAGTGCCGCCTGAACGGGGAGTTGTCAGGCGGACGAAAAGGAAACTTGCGGTACAAAATTCGCATCCCGCTGCTGCATACTCTGAGGAATCCCTCTTTTATGTAGCAGATGAATACACAACATAAAGGAGGAATTTTCTTTGAGCTTTTCTTTTCAGTCTATTAAATCATCCGTTCAGGAGCTGCGGAACGTAACAACCATTGCAATGTGCGGGTTGTTGATCGCCTTAAATGCCGTTCTGGGCATTTTTACCGTACCCGTTTCCGACATTTTGCAGATACGGTTTTCCTTTTTAACCATTGCAACGTCGGGCCTTTTGTACGGCCCCGTTGTCGGCGGTATTGTGGGGGCCATTGGGGACGTAGTCAATTACGTGCTTCGCCCGGCGGGTCCGTTTTTCCCCGGCTTTACCCTGAACGCCTTTCTTTCCGGGTTCGTCTACGGACTCATTCTTTACAAAAAACCGGTGACGGTATGGAGGGTTCTGGCCGCCAATACCATTGTGATGGTTCTGGTGAACTTCCTTCTGAATTCCCTGTGGCTTTCCATTCTGTATGGCAAGGCCTTTCTTGTGGTTCTCTCCGTACGCGTCGTGACAAATCTGCTTTTACTCCCGGTAAATGTGGTCATGCTTTATACACTGCTGAAATTTGTTCAGAAGATCCCCGTTCTGCGCCTGGGAAAAACGCACTAGGCGTTCCAGGCAGCCGGTCAGGTAAAGCCTGACTGAGGGAGTCCGGTAAACCGGGAAGTTTTCGTTTTCTCCGGAGCACCCGTGGCGATGCTCTCGGACAGTCACATGCTGAATCTGCGGGGGTGGAAATGCCGCCGCGGGGAATCTTATTGATTCATGGAGGATATTATGGTCAATCAGTTTTTGGAGGCAGGCAAAATTGTGGGGACACACGGCCTTCAGGGGGAACTGCGCGTGGACCCCTGGTGCGACTCGGCCGAGTTTCTGGCTCAGTTCAAAACGCTCTATTGGGACAAAGGCGCCCAAAAGCTGGAAGTCGCTTCTTCGCGCGTCCACAAAACGCTGCTGCTTTTAAAGCTGAAGGGGATTTCCACCATTGAGCAGGGGGACGCGCTGCGCGGCAGGATTCTCTACATCAGCCGCGACGACGTAAAGCTGGACGAGGGCCGGTATTTTATGCAGGACCTGATCGGGCTGGAGGTTTTTGACGCCGATACCTGCATCTACTACGGAACCCTGACGGAAATTATGCGCACCGGCGCAAACGATGTTTACCAAGTTACATCGGAAAATAAGAAGAATTATCTGATTCCGGCAATACCGGAAGTAATTATAGATATCAATATTACAAATGGTAAAATGCAGATACGGCCGATTAGGGGGATTTTTGATGATGCGGATTGATTTTCTTACTCTTTTCCCCGACATGTGCGAGGCAGTCATGTCAGAGAGCATCATCGGGCGGGCGCGCAAAAAGGGCGCGATCGAGGTGTACTGCCACCAAATCCGTGATTTTGCATATGATAAACATAACAGGGTCGACGACTGCCCGTTTGGCGGCGGCATGGGCATGCTGCTCATGGCGGAGCCGATTGCCCTGTGTATTGACGATTTAGTTGAAAAGCTGGGAAAAAAGCCCCATCTGGTATACCTGTCCCCGCAGGGGAAAACCCTGACCCAGCAGCGTGTGAAGGAGCTGGCGCAGCTCCCCGAGCTGGCGCTGCTGTGCGGACATTACGAGGGAATCGACGAGCGCATTATCGACCGGTACGTGGATGAGGAAATTTCTATCGGGGACTATGTTCTCACCGGCGGCGAGCTTCCGGCGCTGGTACTGGCGGATTCAGTCTGCCGCATGGTCGGCGGGGTCCTTTCCAGCGAGGAATGTTTTCAGGAGGAGAGTCATTTTCATTCTCTTCTGGAGTATCCGCAGTACACCCGCCCGGCACTGTGGCGCGGGGCCAAGGTCCCGGACGAACTGATGACGGGCCATCATGAAAATGTGAGGAAATGGCGTCGGCAGCAGTCGATTCTGCGCACTTTTCAGAAAAGGCCGGAACTGCTGGAAAAGGCCGATTTGACAAAAGAAGACATGGAGTTTTTGGACAAACTGCTTTCCGAAACAAAAAAAATCGAAATGGAAAACGGAAACGAAGCATGAGCCGAAAGGAAAACGGGAACAGTACAGCAGAGAAAACAAAAGTTTTCAACAATTATGGCACATTGCACAAAGCAATGCCGAACATAATCCACCTGATTCGGTCATCAATCCAAAGTTTTCTGATTTAGTTGACGGTGTGCTGAATTGTGATATAATAACTGTGAATCATAGAAAAGATAACAATGGAACTAATGTTTTTTATTTATTAATGATTGGTTTTGCGGAAACGACTTTTCTGTTTAGGAGTGAATGAAGTAATGTGTGTTAAAGAAGTACTGGTTCAGAATCAAGTGGGCCTTCACGCGCGCCCCGCTACCTTTTTTATTCAAAAGGCAAATGAATACAAATCTTCTATCTGGGTGGAAAAAGAAGAAAGACGCGTGAACGCGAAAAGCCTTCTGGGCGTTTTGTCCCTTGGAATTGTCGGAGGGACTACCATCCGCATTATTGCAGACGGTACGGATGAGGAAGAGGCGGTAAACAGCCTTGTAGAATTGGTTCAGTCCGGTTTTACCGAGTAATTTATTCTGTCCAAAAGCACCGCTTAACCGGCGGTGCTTTTTTGTATTTACAACCCGTGCCGATTGTTCCGGGTTGCGCAGCAGAGGAGGGTATCATGACAGATCATGAAAAACATATTAAGGAGCTTCGAAGCCGCGCCATGCGCCTTCCGCTCAGCCCCGGCGTTTACATCATGCACGACAAGTCGGGCAAGATCATTTATATCGGGAAGGCAAAGGCGCTGAAAAACCGTGTCAGCCAGTATTTCGGCTCCGAAAAGAACCACGACGAGAAAGTGCGCCGCATGGTCGCCAACGTGGAGTATTTTGAGTATATTCTGACGGACAGCGAATTCGAGGCTCTGGTGCTGGAGTGCAGTCTGATCAAGCAGCACACCCCAAAATACAACATCCTGTTGAAGGATGACAAGGGCTATCATTATATCAAGATTACCTCCGGGCCGTGGCCCAGAATTTCACAGGCAAAGCAGATCCTTGACGACGGAGCGAATTACATCGGCCCTTACGTCAGCTCGTGGGCGACCAAGGAAGCCGTCGACGAGGCGCTGAAAATTTTCCGGCTGCCGTCCTGCTCGCGCAGGTTTCCGCAGGATATCGGCAAAGCGAGGCCGTGCCTGAATTATTATATCAAGCAGTGCTGCGCGCCGTGCCGCGGGAGAATCAGCGAGGAGGAGTACAACGAGTACGTGGAGGAAGCCATTGATTTTCTGCGCGGCGGCAGTGCCAAAAGCATGCGCCAGCTGGAAAAAAAGATGAGCGACGCCGCCGAAGCGCTGGAGTTTGAACGCGCCGCACGCATCCGTGACCGCCTGACGGCCATCAGGCGCATGAGCGACCGGCAGAAGGTGGTGGCCGCGCGAGTACCGGAGCAGGATATCATTGCGTTGGCGCAGGGCGCCGAAACAAGCTGCTTTGAAGTTTTTCGTTTTCTCAACGGCCGCCTCTGCGACCGCGAAACTTTTTTATTGGGGGAAACCGGAAATCCCAAAACTGCCCGGGGGGAATTTATTGAGCGCTATTACACCATGCGCGACCGGATTCCGCCGCGCGTCTGTCTGGACGGCCCCACGGAAAACACGGAGCTTTTGGGGGAATGGCTGACGCAGAAGGCGGGAAGAAAAGTGACGGTCACCGTTCCGCAGAAGGGCGAGCAGGCCCGGCTTGTGGAAATGTGCCGCAATAACGCGGCGGAGCAGGTGGCCCAGGCTACGGGCAGGACTGTGCGGGAAGCCTCCGCCCTGGACGAGCTCGGCCGGCTTCTGGGGCTGGAACAGCCGCCCCTCTATATTGAATCCTACGATATTTCGAACCTTGCCGGCAGCGAGAACGTGGCGGGCATGATCGTGTTTGAAAATGGAAGGCCGCTGAAATCCGCCTACCGGAAATTTAAAATCAAATCGGTGGAGGGGCAGGACGACTACGCTTCCATGCAGGAAGTAATTGAACGCCGCTTTCATGAATATTTCGACGCACAGGGAAAAAATATAACCGACGGCTTCGGACGCCTGCCGGACCTGATCCTGCTGGACGGCGGCAAGGGGCATGTCGGCGCGATCCGGCCCGTGCTGGAAGCCGCGGGGCTGAAGATCCCGCTTTTCGGTATGGTCAAGGACGACAAGCACCGCACCCGGGCCATTGCGTCCGACGGGGGAGAAATCGCCATCAATTCCAACCGCAAGGCCTTTACGCTGGTTTCTTCCATTCAGGACGAAGTGCATCGCTTTGCCATTGGATACCACAGACAGGCGCGCAAAAAGACAACCATTTCCTCTGAACTGACCTCTGTCGAGGGGGTGGGACAGGCCCGCGCCAAAGCGCTGTTAAAGCACTTCAAGACTATCCGGGCAATCCGGAATGCGGATCTGGCGGAACTGTCCGCCGCGCCGGGCATGACGAAGCCGGCCGCGCAGAGTCTGTTCCGTTATTTCCATCCCGAAGAGGAAAAAAGTTGACACGGCGCCTTTATAATGGGATAATAACGGTTATAGGATTATTTTGTAATTTTTAAGGAGATCCATATATGAGAGTAATCACCGGGTCCGCCCGCGGTTCGCGGCTGACCACACTGGAGGGCGAAAGCGTCCGTCCTACGCCGGAAAGAGTTAAGGAAGCGTTGTTCAGTGTCATTCAGTTTCAGATTGAAGGCAGGCGGGTGCTGGATCTTTTTGCCGGTTCCGGCCAGCTTGGAATTGAAGCGCTGAGCCGGGGCGCAAGGCAGACGGTTTTTGTCGATGCGAGCAGGAATTCCATTGCTGTCGTGGAGAAAAATCTGGAACATACCGGCCTTGCCGAAAACGCGGTAATCAAAACCATGGATTTCGCCGCTTTTCTGCTGCAGAACCGCGAGCACTTTGATCTTGCGTTTCTGGACCCGCCTTACCGTACCGGGCTGCTACAGCGGGCGCTGCCGATGACCGCACAGGTGATGAACATGGGCGGGACGATTCTCTGTGAGCATCCCCGCGACGAGGAAATC
>UREO01000179.1 GCA_900546895.1 uncultured Oscillospiraceae bacterium | reverse complement strand
TCTTATAGCCGTTTTCTTCAGCGGATTTCCCAATCAGAATGCCCAGTACGATACCGGGCACCGCATTCCCGGAAATCAGCGCGGAGACCCCGCCCAGCACGGTTCCCCATATTCCGACTACCTTTCCGGCATCAACAGCGGCCAGCCAGAAAATAGCGGGCATTACCGGATTAATCAGCCATCCGGTGGCGGGTGTCAGCACATTTTTTGCAATCAGGGACAGCTTTTCCGGAATAAGCTGAGACATGGTGTTCAGAAAAACAACGACGACCGCGCCCACTGCGGAACCAGCCAGCATCATCTTTCTCGGATTCCAGACCGTTTCCTCCATATTTCTGTTTTTTAACAGCAGGACCGCCGCACCCCAGTTTGGAACAATTCTGTGAAACACATCCTGCGTCAAGGCACCGGCCGCGACAGCCGAAGCCGCTGAGGAAAAGAAAAATCCCAGTCCAAACGAAAAATGCGCGATCGGGTCTCCGTTGCAGGCATTCATTTCACCCAGTGTTCGGAAAGACCCCATTGCCTGTACTTCCGGCGCGTGAAACATACGCGCCGCGCCGGCGGCGATACAGCCCCCGCCGATAGCCCCGATAATCAAGGAATAAAGAATGATCTCCAACATTTAAAGCTCCTCCTTCACAATATCAAGATACTTTACTTTCACCGCAATTCTGGCGGTAATGGTATAAGTGACCCTCTCCCTCGGCCAGAAAAACAACATAAAATGCTCCGTCCGGCTTTTTGTATCCACTTTTTGAAAAAAGACTTCCTCGGCTTCCATCTGGATAATCGGTTTGTGGAACTCCACGAAGATCTGTTTCCGCATATTTTGGAAAAGCTTGCCTGTAACGCTTTCCAGAGAATCTCCGCTTGCGGTAACCACAAGCTCGTGGCTGCTTTCTTTCAGCAGCTGCTTGTTTTGCAGATTGTTCAGCATCCTTATTCACCGTGGACCTTGCGATAGGTTTCCACCAGCCTCTGGCCCAGCTCTTCCACATCCAGAAATCCCAGACCGACCACCTTGCACCCTTCTTCCACGGCAGTACAGGCTGCCTCTACGGAACGAAGCTCGGATTTTGCCGGATAACCGTATTTGGTCTTTGCCGTCAGCGCGCCGGCACCGCCGCTTCCGCAGAAGCTGATCCCGAGATCCGCATTGTTTTCATGCATCACGTCTCCCAGCTTCATGTCCGCGGCCATTCCCGGAATCACGATCGCCGTTCCCCCGGCCTTTTCCACTCCGCGGGCGACGGCCTGACCTTTCCCCATACGGTGTCCGATCACGACCAGCACCTTTTTTTCGCTCATTGTTCTGTTCCTCCTTTTGTCTTTTGGATTGTCATTTCTATGTGGGTTGCCACAAGAAATACTTCTGTTTGATTGATGGGCAGATGCTCTTTTTGAAATAAGCCCCCGACAAGTTCTTCCGCAATGTCATACACTTCCCCGGGCACCTGTTCAAAATCTTCCTCTTCCATATCCTCTACGAACGAGCGGGCCCTGATCCTTTTGAGCAAAGCCAGGATATGGTTTGCGAACATGAATTCCGCTTCTTCATCCATCACGATCCCATGCGATTTCAATTTTTCCTTTGCTTCCCGATAGCATCGGATAAACTCGTTTTTCACAGAGATATCCAGCTCGCTGTCATTTAGCAGCGTGTTCCATGATTGCACTTTCATTACCTCTACTGTATATTGTTTTCTTTAATGCCAGCTTTTGTTTCAGCTTCAGAGAATCGCCGGTGGAATCCAGTACGGTTTCCTCACAGTTCGTCAACTCCATAACGTTAAAGTCGGCGGTCATGCCGACGGCGATTTCCCCCAGCCCTTTCAGGCCGAAATGTCTGGCCGGTACGCTGGTGCACTTCGCCACCGCGTTTTCCAGTTCTTCCCCGCAGTTGATGGTCTTGCTGACAACAGCCGCCAGGCTGTAAACAGGCCCGTTATAATTTTCAATATGTAAATCGGTAGAGATCATATCGCAGTCGAAGCCGTCCCTCAGCGCCCGCTCAAACACGCGGAAGCTGAAGCTCGCGACTCCGTGGCCCACATCAAACTGGACTCCTCTTTTCCTTGCCTTCCACGCCTGCGGGATCACGTGTCCCTCTTCGTCGAGGATGCCACCCGCTTTTCCGTGGAAAGAGTGGGTGACGACATCGTTCTTCTGCAGCAGGTCCAGCACCTTCGTAAATTCCGGAGGGCGGTTCCCGACGTGCACCATCAGCGGTTTCCCCACCTCGCGGGCCGTCCTGACCGCAAGCGCGATGGGTTCCAGCCCCATGGCGCCGACGACGCTGGCGCTGGCCCTGGCCTTCAGCCCCACGATGTTGTCCGGATATTTTTGGAGCATCTCCTTCAGCCGGGGGACGTCGATATTTTTCCTGTCGCTCAGCTCATGGCCGTGGGCGAGTCCTTCTTTGGCTAGGTTTAAAAGGGTAAATACTTTTGTACCGCTTTTTCCAATATAGTTCTCCCGAAAATCCTCGTAATTGTCCGCGCCGCTGCTCCCGGCATCCAGAATTGCCGTAGACCCCCGCCGGATTCCCAGTTCGTCCGGTTCCATCCCCAGCGATACCTTCGGGTAACAGTGCGTATGGATATCAATGAAACCGGGGGTAACGATACATCCCTGTGCATCGACGACGGTCCCCTGGGGATCGATGGAATCCCCGACTGCCGTGATGACTCCGTCCCTGACCAGAATATCCCTGACATCCCCGTGATATCCGTTAACCGGGGAAATCAGCCTCCCCCTTTTAATCGTTAGTACTTTCATCTTCATTTCCTCCTATAATGTATAAGAAAAACGCTATTTTTTCTTCTATGCTGATACTCACCTGCAGGGAGTTTTCCACCAGCTTAAAGAACTGCTCCATGATCTCGTAAATCACCCTGTGGTCATTCGCGATCCTGATATACTCTTCCGCGATTTCGGGCGGGGTATCGTGATCGGAGCCCTGAAACCATCGGGGAACGGCCATGCTCATATGGATCACCATGCCGAGAAGCACATCCTGACTCATCCTGTAATTTTCCGGAAACTTGGAGGTGTATTCCAAAAGCGTCAAAATCAGCTTGCTGATGATATTGGCGGCATAGGTCAGATTATTAAAATCCGTTTTCTGCTGAACGGTTCCGGCAATTTCAAACGGATCGTCCTTTGAGTTAAAGGAGGCCCGGTTTTTCTCCTGCAGGGGAATCTCATCGACCAGTTTGCCGTAGTCAAGAAATTCCTGAATGCGCTTGATGTCCTCCGTCGGAAGTATCTGTGAGATTTTCAGCACCGGTATGCTTGTGATGTTCAGCGGAATGGTCGATATGACAAAGTCGACCGCCTTCCCGAAATTCATATTGGAAAGCTGGTAAGGAGAAACCTGTCCTGCAATATTCAGCATGGGAAACACATTGCCCAGCCGGATAGCCAGCAGGTTCGACAGGCCCTTGCCCGTTCCGCAGACCAGAAGAACATTTTTCTTCCTGTTTAATTGATTTTTGCAGTTTTTATATAAATAAACGGCAATATAGCAAACTTCCGTTTCCGTAAAATCAATTGAAAAATCCTGTTTCAGAATATTGGAACACTCTTGTGCCATACGGTAGAAGTCGAGGTAATTCTCTTTTACCTCGCGGATAACAATATAGTTCTCCTCTTTTTTCTCCTTCGCGTTGAGAAACAGGAACAGCGAGCTTTTCAGATGCCCGTATAAATCGTCAAAAAGGGAAGTCATGTCAAACTTGTAGCTGCCTTTTTCTTCCTGCGTTTTTAAGAACTCCAGAATTTTTTGCAGGCTGGAATTGACCTTCTGCTCCTCGATCTCCTGAATATTGACAATAATTTCGTTTTCCATCAGAACGGATTTCAGATAGCTTAGCTCCGTTTTGTCGATTTTTTTGTTCAGTCTTTTTAAAAGAGTTTCGGAATACCCCTGCGAATCGTCCGCATAGTTTCCGGAGCTGCAAAAATATTTCCGTATATCGCCTGCAATGCAATAAGACAGCAGGTTTAAAAAACCGCTGTTGGAAATCCAAACATTATACTGTTCATTTACTCTTTTGATTTCATTGCTGATTGTAAGGATCCTTTGAAGATTGATATATTTTTTCAACGGGTCTGGCAAAAGCAGATACCAGTCTTCCGCCGTATAGCTTCCCTTAAAATACTGAGCCAGCCGTTCCGCCAGAATATGGCGGATGGTAAATTCGTCTCCTTGAAGCTCATAGCCCCCTGTTTTCAGGGAGAACAGATGAATCCGGTTATCGAAATACTCGTCAAACCGCGGTACAATTCTCATCAGAGTGGAACGGGAGATATAAAATTCTCTGGCGAGCAGCTCCGCCGTAACGTCTCTTTTTTTCACATAGAAATAAAAGAAAAGATTCAAAATGCGCTCATTTTCAATACTCTTCAGAAATCCCGCGTCCTTTTCAGGCCGCCCGGCAATCAGGATTTCCGCACACCTGGGCTTCTGTTCGACCGGTATATAGAACCCCCACTTGGAACGGTGGCGTATTTCCACGTTTTTTTCCGCACAGATTTTCTTCAGCTCATTGATGTCATACCAGACGGTCCGTTCGCTTTTTTTCAGCTCATCGCGAAAAAAAGTGATATCCAGCGGGGCGGAAGAAGTAACTAAAATTTTCAGTATTTCATATTGCCTTGGTTTCAATTTTCCATTCATTCTGCCGCCATCCTTCCCAAAAATTTTCCCCCGAGCAATCTGTTTCCATCATTCTGTTCAGCTGTACCACCGCATGTTTTTTGACTGGCTGGACGGATTGACAAAGTTATCCGCCGCTCATGTAAAATTTATGTTAAAATTATGTTATCATAATTTTCTTCTTACGTTACCTTATTCTTTTGCAAAATACAAATTTTTTCTGCAATTTTGAGACTCAGCAACTGTTTTAATTTCAAAAGGCTGCGCCGTTTCTCTCTGTCAAGGATATAAAAAAGCCCAGCCAATTTCCTTCATTGGCTGGGCTTTTAGGTATTATGATTTTATTCCTTCGTAATCTTCTTCCTCAGTACTACCACGGTTAAGATCGCCGCTCCCATGGCGATCCCCAAGGCCGGCAGAGGAAGCGGGGTTTCTCCCGTTTTGGGCGAAGGCCCAAATTTACCGACATCGTCGTCACGAATGGCCTCATTTGGGTTTGAGGAGGAAGCGCTGTCGGGTCCGGCCTGCGCTGTCGAATTCTCACCGATAGGTTCCTCAGGGTTGACAGAGGAAGGATTGAGCGAAGACGCGCTGCTGGACGATACATCCGAATTGGATCCGCCGCCTCCGCCACCGCCACCGCCGGAATGGCCGTGGCTGCTACTACTGGAACTGCTCGGCGCGGAGGAAGGAGCGGGTTCCGAACTGCTTGCGCTTTCCGAACCGGACGATGAGGACGATTCGGAGCTTCCCGGGTCAGGCGTAGAATTATTCTTTGTGTTGCCTACCGTCAGAGTGATATTTTTGGAAGCAGAAGAAACCTGAATATCGCTTTTATAATACGTGCTTTTTTTGTATCCGTCCGGAGTTTTTGTCTCGCTCAAAGAATAAGCTCCGTAGCTCAGCCTGCTGAAAACGATCCGGCCTGTCGAGTCCGTCGTAAGGATTTGCACCGGATTGCCGTACGAATCGTAAAGGGTAAATTCGGCGCCGGAAAGCGGGGTGTTGTCTTTGTCGTCCTGCTTTAGCACTGTGATACTGCCCAGCGGAAGGGAACCCCATCCGTCGCCGCCCGCCGACTGGTAAACAATACTGACCTGATCGCTTGTTGAACTCTGGTCCTTAATGATTCCCTGAAAGTTCACCGAGTTCTGGAAGGGGCTCTTGGTCTTATCCGTTACAAAGGTCCGGAATTCCAGCCGGTATGCCTTGGACAAATCCGTAGTTTTCGGGAAGGTGAATACAAACTCCCTGGTGACCGCGTGATAGCTGATATTGTCTCTCGTCAGTATCACAGGGACTCCATTGGTAAAAGTCTGTCCGTTGTTGGAGACAGTTACCGGATAAAACGCCACGGAACCGGTGTCCAGAGACAGGCCTTCCGGCAGAGTATCGGTAATCCTGATTACCTTGTCTGTTCCGCTTCCGATTGACACTTGATTGCGGTTAATCAGCACCTTCCAGTCAATATAGAGATTTCCCTTTGTATATTGATATCCTTTTTCAATAACGGAATTGGTGACAGTCTGGGTGGCCGTGGAAGATACTCCGGAGGTGGTTCCATTGTCGAAATGGAGATTCGCCGTATTTTTGTAGGGAAGGGATTGATTGCTGTTCTGGAACTGACCGATATCGACCGCCGTATCATACTGGATAGTGCCGGCTGCAGTCAGGTTGCCCAGATGAATCGTCAATTTGGAGCCTTCCAAAGTATAGTACGGGGCTGTGCCGCCCGTCGCCAACTTCTCTTTTACGGCTGTACCAT
>UREO01000178.1 GCA_900546895.1 uncultured Oscillospiraceae bacterium | reverse complement strand
GATTATAATCAGGCCGCCTATAAAGAACTGAATAAAATCAGAGACAGCATCTCCGCCGTATCCGCCGATATGATTTCCCTGATTCCGGCGGCGCGCTGGCTCTTTGACAATTTCCAGATGCTGTACCGGGAAATTAAAAAGGTGCGCACCTCGGGAACGGACTGTGCCGTATTGCCGGTTCTGAAGGGGAAGAAATACCGCCACTTTCCCCGTGTTTATGTTGTGGCGAAAAAGATGGTTGCTCTTTCCGGGGGACACCTGAGTGAGGAAAATATTTCCGTGATGCTGAAAGCATATCAGCAAAGGATACCGCTTACGGACAAGGAAATCTGGGTTTTACCGGAGGTGCTGGGTTTTTGCCTACTGGAAGAGATCATTGCAGCCGCGGATGAAATTCTTCAGATGATCGATGTGAAGTCGAAAGCGGAAAAATTTTTGCGCGACAGGCTGACGGGTCGGCAGGGGCCGGCCGATCTGTCAGCACTGCTGTGCAAAATAGAAGAGGATTCCTTAAAGCGGAACTGCTCGTTCCATGCCCATGTCGTCTATCTGCTGAAAAACATGTCCTTTGACGAGGCTTCCATTCAAAGCTATCTGGAATATCATTTGTCTTCCCCGGGAAAGCCGGTGAAGACCTCCGGCATCTTTCTGGAGGAAGGAAAGATAGAATCGTTTCTTGAGACAAATATCCGGACTCTGATTGTCAGCCTGAGGGATATCAATGAAGTGGACGAGGAAAAATTCTTTCAGGAATATTCCTGCCTAGAGCAGATTTTATCACAGGACCCGGACGGTATCTATCAGAAGATGGATCTGGAGTCCAGGGGCATGTACCGCGGAGTCATTGTGAAATTATCGCTCCGTTATCATCTGATGGAAGAAAAGATAGCCAGGGACTGCCTGGAGCTGGCGGTTCAGGGAAGGGAGGACCTGCATTGTTCCCATCATGTGGGGGCCTATCTTTTGGGGAAAGGCTATCCGGTTCTGAAAGCGAAGGTGTTGGGAGAACCGATTCCCCAAAAAATCAGAAAAAAGAGGAATGGAATGGGCTTCCTTTATTTTCTTACCCTGTTCCTGATCACTCTGGGACTGGGCGCCTGCCTGTTTTATGCTTTCGGGGTCCTTGGCGGGCTGCAGGATACCGGACGGCAAGTGATCGTCCTTCTGGCTGCCATGCCGCTTCTGATCGGTATTTCCATAGAGATTACCAATTTTATATTCACCAGAAAAATCAAGGTCAAGAAGATTCCTTCTCTGAACTATCTGGAGGAAATACCGGAGGAAGCAAGGACCTTTGTGGTTATGCCGGTCATTGTCTCCTCGAAGGAACAGGGTCTGGAGTACATGGACCGTCTTCAAAAGCATTACCTGGCAAACCGGCAGCCGAACCTTTTCTTTGCCTTGCTGCTTGATTTTGAGGATTCTCAGGACCAGTTCCTGCCGAAGGACGAGGGGATTGAAAACGCTCTTGCCGCGCGCAGGAAGGAGCTGAACGAACTCTATCCGTCGGAGTACCCGCGATTTTCCCTGTTCTTCCGCTGCCGCAAATGGAATCAGGCGGAAAACTGTTATATGTGCTGGGAGCGTAAGCGGGGAAAGCTGGAAGAATTCAATAACCTTTTAAATGGAGAGGAAAAGGAGAACACCACCTTCTCTTCTGTTTACTGCGACCAGAAGCTCCTTACCACCTTCCGGTATGTGATTACACTGGATGCGGACACCAACCTGATCCGCGACAACGCCGCGAAACTGGTCGGACTGATCGATCATCCTTTGAATCAACCGATTCTCGGCCCTGCCAATCAAAAGGTGGAGGAAGGCTATGTCATTATACAGCCCTCGGTAAGAAATCATATTGCGGATAAGAACGGCAGCAGGTTTACAAAAATCTTCGGGGGAGAATCGGGCCTTGCCCATTACGGAACCGTGATTTCGGATATCTACCAGGATATTTTCAATGAAGGAATCTATACCGGAAAGGGTATTTATGATATCAAGGCCTTCCGTAAGGTGCTTCAAAATAAGGTGCCGGAAAACCGGATTCTCAGTCATGACCTTTTTGAGAGCTGCTATGCACGCACAGCTTTTTCCAGCACGGCCAAGATCATGGACAGTTTCCCGAACAGCGTTTTGTCCTTTACGAAAAGGGAACACCGGTGGCTGCGCGGGGACTGGCAGCTGCTGCCCTGGCTGTTTGTGAAGAAGGCCGCAGATGGAAGAAGCTTATGCGCCCTGTCAAAATGGAAAATTTTTGACAACCTGAGAAGAAGTCTGGTTCCTCTGAGCAAGATTCTGCTTCTGCTGTTGAATCTGGCATGGATGCCGCAGGCACATTATCTTTGGCTGCCCCTGGTTTTTTTTAACGATCTGTTTTCCACGGTGATTCTGCTGCTTGCGGTGATTACCCAGAAGCTGATCCGGCCGAAGCTGGCCGTTATTTATAAAAGCTTCTTAAAGGAACTTGCCGTGATGCTGGAAAGAGCGTTTCTGGAGTTTACGATCACGCCCTACCGGGCATATGTCGCATGCGACGCCATTGTCAGAACGCTGTATCGGCTCTTCGTCAGCAAAAAGAATCTGCTTCGCTGGAATACGGCGGAAGCGGTGGATGCCTCCATTGTCAATACAAGAAAAGGGTATTTTCTTACCATGTGGAGCTCTTTTCTTCCGGCGTGTGCGCTTGCATTCCTTTTGTTGATGGGATCTTTGAACCCTGCGGGAATGATTCTGACAGCAGCTATTCTTGCCGACTGGAGCTTTGCCTTTGAAATTGCGTACCGGATCAGTCAGCCGGAAAACAAGCTTCATCCGAGGGACAAAGCACAGGACAGCGGGCTGCTTCTGGATACCGCGCGCAGAACCTGGCTGTTTTTCAAGGAATTTTCCACAAAGGAAAACAATTGGCTCTGTCCGGACAATGTTCAGATTTCCATAGCTGAAAAAGTCAGCGATAAAACATCGCCAACCAATATCGGACTTCAGTTTCTGGCGATTCTGTCGGCCAGGGACCTGGGGTTTGAAACGTTGAGCGCTACGGTCGAAGCCGCGGAAAAGCTGATGGATACGGTTCGGAAAATGCCGAAATGGAAGGGACATCTTTATAACTGGTATCATATTCAATCTCTCGAGGTACTCAACCCCGCCTATATCTCCACCGTGGACAGCGGCAATTTCCTGGGTCATCTGGTCGTGCTGAAAAACGGCCTTTTAGAGCAGATCGACAAGCCGGTTTATCCGGACAATTTTCTGTCCGAGCTCAGGATCGCGGTTCAGAACAGCAATGAGGAAATTTTGCTGAGAACAGGCGATTCTGCCGGAAATAAGCTCAGGAGCGAGTACCAAAGCATCGGAGAGCTGACCGGGGATATTGCGGATATCTGGGAGAACTTAAATGGAAGGGAGTTCAGGCCGGCTGCGGATTACCGCTGGACCAGATATCTGATGGACCTGATTGACAGCACCGTCAATGAAGCAGGGGCCTTAAAACTGAAAAAAGAAAGCATTTCTTCTCATCCTGCGCTTTGCCGTATTGCGGAGGAGGAGAATCCGTTTGCGGACGGCATGATTCATCGGATCAAAGAACTCTGTAAGCAAATAGACTGCCTTTTGGTAAATGTAGACTTCCGCTTTTTATTTAACGAAAAGAGAATGCTGTTCCATATCGGGTATCATGTATCCTCGCACACGCTGGACGACGGCTGTTACGACCTAATGGCGTCGGAATCGGCGCTCACAAGCCTTCTGGCGATCTCCATGGGTCAGGTGCCGTTAAAGCATTGGTATAAACTGGGAAGACCCCTGACCATGGTCAGCGGCATTCCATGCTTCGTATCCTGGAGCGGTACGATGTTTGAATATCTGATGCCGAATCTGGTATTCAAGGAATATGAGGGCTCCGTCTACGAACAGACTTCCAGGGCGGCGGTACTTCAGCAAATCCAGTATGCACAGGAGGCGGGAATCCCCTGGGGAATATCGGAATCCCAGTATTACCGTTTTGACCTGAACTCCAATTACCAGTACAAAGCCTTTGGGGTCCCAAAGATAAGACTCCAGCCGGTCCGCAGGAATTCCCTTGTGGCCGCTCCCTATGCAACGATGCTGGCACTGGATATTGCGGAAGAGGAATGCATGGAAAATTTGAAGCGGCTGAAGAAATTAGGCGCTTTCGGCGATTACGGCTTCTATGAGTCGGTTGATTTTAACCTGCCGAATTCTGTAGAGCTGACGTCTTACTGCATTGTAAAGTCCTATATGGCACATCATCAGGGGATGATTCTGGCCGCCATTAATAATGATCTGAATGGGGGCGTCCTCCGGGAGCGGTTTCATTCGGAGATGATGATCAAGGCCTCGGAAGTCCTGCTCGAAGAAAAACGCCAGTCTTATTTGATTTCGATTGCCCGGCAGGGATATACGATCCGAATCGGGAAGTCCCTTTTTAAAGAAGACACCTACAGCAGCCGGTATGTTAACAGTACGGGCGTGAATTCTCCGGTCGTGGATTATCTGTCCAACGGTAAGTATTCCCTGATGATTACTTCGGACGGCGACGGCTTCAGTAAATATGAGGACCGGATGCTTTACCGCTGGCGATCGGATATTTACGAAAATACAGGCAATTATATCTATATTAAGGACATGGAACGGGGAAAGCTCTGGAGTGCCGCTTATCATCCTACAAGAACGGAGCCGGAGGATTACCAGGTGGTCTTTTGCCCGCACCAGGCGGAATTCAAACGCAGGGATGGGGATATCTCGTCGGACATGATCGTCAGCCTGGATGCGGACCACAACTTCGAGATACGCAAGGTTACTTTCACCAATCACGGGAGTCGGGAAAAGCGGCTGGAGGTAACCAGTTATCTGGAGGTGGTGGACGACACCTATCCGGCGGAGCTGAGCCATCCCGCGTTCAATAAGCTCTTTCTGGAAAGCGAGTATCTGGAAGAGCAGGAAATCTTCCTCGCGAAAAGGCGAAGGAAGACGGAGGAGGATCATCCTTATGTGATGCACATGCTGAGAACGGGAACGAAACTATGCAAGAAACTGGAATATGAAAATGACAGAAAACGCTTTATCGGAAGAAACAATACCCTTGAGAACCCGGATTCCGTGGTGAACAGCAGTGCCTTTTTCAATCATTCGGGCTTTTGCAATGATCCGATTATGAGCCTGCGGGCACAATTCTGCATAGGCGCGGGGGAAACCGCCTGCGTTTCTTTCATTACCGGAGTGTGCGGCAGTAGGGAGGAAGCAATCAAAATAGCGGGGGAATTGAATGTCAGCTACCGGATCGACGATATTCTGGAGAAATTCAGGCTTCAAAAGAACCTGGAGCTAAAGTATCTGGAAATCACCAGAGCCCAGCTGAACGCCTTCCAGGACCTGGTCAGCCCGGTCTATTATCCTGCGGGTATTTACCGGGGGCCGCATGAAAATATAAGACGGAACTTTATGAACCAGAGCTTCTTATGGAAATTCGGCGTATCCGGCGATCATCCCATTCTGCTTTTGACGGTGCGGTCTATTGCAGAGGAAAGAACCGTGAAGGACGTGTTAAAGGCTTACGAATATCTGAAGCTCAACCGTGTTGCGGTGGACCTGATTATCCTGATCGATTCCAAGCACGGCTACCTTCAGGAGGTGGATGAATTAATCAACGACATGACAAGCTCTCTTCGGATTTATGATTCCGGAAACGAGAAGCCAAGCTTTTTTACCCTGCATACGTATGAGATGAAACCGGCGGAGATCGATCTGCTGTATACGGCAGCGCGGGTTGTATTTTCAGAGAAAGCGGGGATTTATTTCAACAATGTAAAAGAAAATCAGGCCCTCTAGGCCCGGCCTTTAAGGAGGAAGAGGCTTTGGACACAGCATATGCGCCAACAGCACAGGAGAAAGAAACAGAGAATCATGAATTTTTTAACGGCTTCGGGGCATTTGCCTGTGGGGGCAGAGAATATGAAATTCTGCTGGAGGGGGATAACAGGCCGCCGGCACCTTGGATCAACGTTGTTTCAAACAAGAATTTCGGATTCCAGATATCGGAATCAGGCGCGGGCTTTACCTGGAGTGTCAACAGCAGGGAAAATAAGCTTACGCCCTGGTCCAACGATCCCGTAAGCGACAAAGCCTCCGAAGCAATCTATATTTTGGATGAAATTACCGGAGAGGTCATGACTCCCATGTCCCACGGAAGGTCCGACCGGGGCGTTTACCGGGTAAGGCATGGCTTTGGATACAGCAGGTTCCTGCATGAGGAAGCACTCGTCGGTCAAGAGCTGACTGTTTTTACCCCTTTGGAGGAATCATTGAAGCTATGGAATCTGAAGCTGACGAACCGCTCGGATAAAGTGAAATATCTAAGCCTGACCTATTATGTGGAATGGGTCATGGGTACGCACCGGGAGCAGACCAATCCCTATCTTC
>UREO01000177.1 GCA_900546895.1 uncultured Oscillospiraceae bacterium | reverse complement strand
TACACCGTCTAATTCGTCGGCAGCGTCAGATGTGTATAAGAGACAGCTTTATTGGAGGTAACCACGCTTTTTCCCGCTTCCAGGCAGCGTTTCACATAATCGAAGGCCGGGCTCAGCCCGCCCATTACTTCCACCACGATTTTTATTTCCGGATCATTCAGGATTGTATCAAAGGATTTTGTGAATTTACTTTCAAACGGACTGCCGGGAAATTCACGCAAATCCAAAATATATTTGATATCGATTCGCTCTTTGGCACGTTTGGCGATATTCTCCGCGTGATTGGTCAAAACCTCCACCACGCCGGAGCCAACTACGCCGTATCCCATTATAGCTATTTCTACCATATGTAGCACCCCTTACTATTTCTACTGATCTCCAAAAAACAGATAAGCACTTTAACAGTTTACCACGTTTCAGTGCGACAATCAATTTACAAATTAACCGAAATGCAGATGCCCGCGAACAGGCATCCGCATGAAAATGACAGACTGATCAGCCGACCGCGACCACAGAATTCCCCGGGGAACGGCCCGGCTTCGACGATTGATCCGGGCGGGAATTCCGCTCGGACGACGTGTGGGACTCCGGCGTTATGGAAGACGTCGGAGCTTCTGAGGAAGTATCGGGATTTTCGTGCGACTCCCCGCCGCTTGAAACAGCACTCTCTCCGCTTTCCGTACCGGACTCAACGGAACGGGAAACAACGGAGGAAGCCGATCCGGCATGGATACCGTCACAGACAGCCGGCATATGGTTCTTATCGTACCAGCCGATCTGGGTATCCTTGTCGTTAGCCGGGTTCGCCAAAAGTCCGGTCACTGTACAGAACCTGGCCGAAACCACGTTGGAATCATAGGTAAAGGTCAATTTCTCTTTATTTTTCAGATACGACGCCATAATATTCTTCCATGTAGCGGCGGCATAGGTCGTATTGGCCAGATGCGCGGGCGTCAGATAGCCTGTCCAGATGCCGGCGACCGCGTAGGGCGTTCCGCCGATAAACCAGCTGTCCTTTTCATCGTTGGTGGTACCCGTTTTGCCGAATACCTCCCATCCGCTGATCGCCGCGCCGCGCCCGGTCCCGTGGGCGCCCGTCACGACGTTGTTGAGCAGACGATGCGTAATGGACGAGGTGGTGGAACTGATTGCCTGAACGGAAGTCTGATTGCGGTTATCCAGAATCACATTGCCGTCATGGTCGTCCACATGATAAAAAGTATAGGGCTGATAATATTTCCCGCCGTTCGCGAAAATCTGGAAACCGGCCGTCATCTCGCGAACGGTAACCCCTTCGCTCAGACCGCCGATCGCCATAGGCGCGCGGTTGTTGTCCGCGGGAAGCAGGCTGGTAAAGCCCAGCTTTTCTTTCAGAAAATGAAAGCTGACGTTTGGCGTAATGGCGTTTCCGACCTGCGCCGCACTGGCGTTGAGGGAACGCTCCAGCGCCCACGCCAGAGGAATGGGCCCCCAATATTTTCCGCTTGTGTTCCCCGGCCCCCAGTTTTTTGGACCGGAGCTGCCGTTGCTGAACCAGTTTGGCAGCGGATTGTCATTCACTAAAGAAGAATAATTGTATTTTCCGGATTCTATCGCCGGTCCGTAAACCGCCAGAGGCTTGATGGTAGAACCCGGCTGTCTTTTGGAATCCGTAGACAGGCTGAACAGGCGGTTGCTCTTTTTCTCCCCTCTGGACCCCACCGTGGCCAGCACCCGTCCGGAATAGTCCATAGCAAGATACCCCGCCTGCATCTTGGTATTGCTTCCGAAAAGCTTGTCCGATTTGAACGTATTTTCCGCTATGTTCTGCAAGTCGGTGTCCATTGCGGCGTAAATCTTCAGTCCGTCATGATAAATCATGTCCACGGCCTTCTCGCTGGAGCAGTTATAGTGCTCCATCAGGCCGCTCTTGACGTCTTCAAACAGGGTATCCACATACCAGTTCCAGATAGGAACGTCATCCACGACATTTTCGGTCTTTTTCCCTACAAAGGTCATGTGTTCCGATTTTGTCATCGCGGTGTTGTACTCCGCGTCCGTAATCATTCCCTGTGTATGCATCTCGTTCAGTACCGTCTGCTGGCGTTCCTTGTTCTGGTCCGGATGAACGAGCGGGGAATATTTCGTCGGGTTCTGCGTGATACCCGCAATCGCGGCACACTCCGCTATATCACAGTCCTGAATATTTTTTCCAAAATAAAGGTTGGCCGCGGCCTGAACACCGTTACTGCCGCTTCCAAAGGGGACGACATTGAGATAAGCGGCGAGGATTTCCTCTTTGGTATATTTTTGTTCCAGATTCAAGGCACGGAAAATTTCTTTTACCTTCCTGGTAAGACTGACGTCCTTATCTCCCGTAATGTTTTTAATCAGCTGCTGGGTAATGGTAGAACCGCCGTAGCTGCTCCCTTTAGAAAACAGCGTAGTCACCGCGCCGGCCGTTCTGATCCAGTCAACGCCCTTATGATCCCAGAAGCGCTTGTCCTCAATTGCGACAATGGCGTCTTTCATAGACTGCGGTATTTTGTCGTAATCCACCCACACCCGGTTTTCGCTGCTGTACATACTTTGGTACTGAACGGGATTGGAACTGTCGTCGTTCGGACCGTTTACATAAATGAAGCTCGTATAATTCAACTGCAGCTTATGCAGGTCATAATCAACGGATTCATTGCTCAGGCTGAACACAAAGGAAAGCAGCGAGATAGACACAATGATGCCGGTAATGAATAATATAGTAAAAACGGTGGAAAGACTTTTTAATACAATCCGGCCAACGGACCTGGCTTTGCCGTCTTTTTTTCCGTTTCGGGAGCCCACATATTTATTGATATCGGTTTTTCTCATCGGGAACCACCTCCTTGATAAAAATTGATTATCGCAACAAAAAATGAATAATTTTCCAATATTTTCAAATAATACCTATGAGGTGATGCTATTTGAAAAGAAACTGGATTGTGCTGCTGGGTACAACTGTTATTATAATCGGAATGTTAATGTGGGGTTTTTCTCAAACGAGATTAAACCAAATACCTGAAACTTCAAGCTCAGATATATTAGATAATTCTACCTCAAATGAGGCTTCAAGTCAAGAAAACAGCGAAATTCCGACCATGGCGAGCCGAAACAGCAGCTTGAACATCTACACGGTAAAGGAGTATGAAGGACATATCGGAGTCTTTTACAACAACGAGAGCACTCCTTATCAGGAGATCGACGTTGACATCGCATCTTTGCCGCAGGCGGATCAGGTGCTTTTAAAAGACGGAATCCGGGTCACGGACGTCGACCGCTTAAACAGTATCATTGAAGATTATGAAAGCTAATATAATGCTTTTCGCCGGTTTTTGTGCTATAATTTGAAGCTGTAAAATAACATTGCAATACAGGAGGCAGCTATGGATTGTTCACCCTTTGTAATCGGTGTTGCCGGCGGCACCGGTTCAGGAAAAACAACGCTTTCGACAAAGCTGAAACAGGCAATTGCCGACGACGCCATCATTTTATCCCATGATTTCTATTACCGCGCAAATTCCAATATTCCATTTGAACAGCGCGTCAAAATGAATTATGACCATCCTAACGCATTCGATACCGGTTTACTGATCGAAGACGTAAAAAAACTGAAAAGCGGCCGGGCGATAGACCACCCGGTTTATTCTTTTGTCACCTACACCAGAACCGGTGAAACCGTACACGTGGAGCCGGCGCGCGTAATTATTGTGGAAGGGATTCTAATTTTCGAGAACAAAGACCTCCTGAATTTAATGGATATGAGGCTGTTTGTGGACACGGACGCGGATATACGGCTTCTTCGCCGCCTAACCCGGGATGTGAAAGAACGCGGCCGCGGCTTGGATTCTTTTATGTCCCAGTACATAAATACAGTCAAACCCATGCATGAACAGTTTGTAGAACCCAGTAAGAAATACGCCGACATTATTATCCCCCAAGGCGGCGAAAACCCTGTTGCCCTGCATATGCTGATCGACCACATCAAGGCGCTGATCCGCAAAACAGACCAGCGCGCCGTTACCCGTTAACAAAAACGCTCCGCGGAAAACCGCGGAGCGTTTTTGTTTGATCTGCTTTGTCAGATATCGGTGGTAACAAAGCCGATGGGATTGCCGCCGGAAGCATTCAGACGGTGGAACGAGTCCTTGAATTCATGATACGGAGTCGAACCGTATTTGGCAACCATAATCACAGAGCCTACAAGCCTTGCGATATTGTCCGCCTCCGGATACCGCACTTCGGAAGGCGTATGGATAATCACATAATCGAACTTTTCGGAAAGCTCCCGGAACAGCCCGGTGAATTTTTCGGAAAACAGTACGTCCGCAGGATTCGGGGATGCTTCCGTACCGGAAACAAGGCTCAAGCCCTTGACGGAAGTCTGTGAAACCGCCTCTTCTGCGGAGCAGGCTCCGTTCAAGGCATCTGTGAGGGAATGCTGCGGTTTTACATTCAGCAGCTTTCCGATTCCGTTTTCACGGAGGTCCGCGTCAATCAGAAGCACGGTCTTTCCGGAATAGGCCAGCGCGTCCGCCATCCCTGCCGCCACGGAGGCAGCACCGTTGTGCTCACAGACATCGGTGACAAGGAAGCTGGTCTTTCCCTGTGCACAGTGAACCGCCGCGGCACGAAGCTTGCGGAAGCTGTCTTCCTTCTTTTCGTTTCCGCTCTTCTTCGGGACTGTTCCCAGAAGCGTGGTGTCCAGCGCTTCGCTGACATAGCGGCTGTTGCGGATGGTTCTGTCCGTCAGCACGACAATAATGCCGTAGCATACATACACGATAAAACCGATGATGAGGCCAAGGATACCGGCCTTGAGCATGGTGGACTTATTGGACTGCGGCTCCGCCGGAATCGCGGGATCGGCAATCACCGCCGTCAGCCTCGGGGACGGGAACGCGCCGGTAAGCTTTTCCCCCAGTACCTCGGCCGCTGTATTGGCAACGCGGTCCGCCAAGGCGGCGTTTGGGGTTTTCGCGGTCAGCTTGACGACCGGAGCCGTATTCACCTGAACCGCACCGATCGAGGTAATTTCCTTCTCGTCGATTCCAAGCTTTTCGGCGGTCTGGGAAATCATGTCCTTGCCCGTCGCAATAGCGATGGCGGTCTGCACCCTGCTGTTCAGAATGCTGGTGTACTGCAGCCGGTAGTCCGTCTGCGCGTCCTCGGGTACCTCACAGGAAATGATCATGGTGGTATCGCAGGTATATTCATTTTGGACAAATTTGAGGGGCATCAGCCCAAACACAATTCCAAAGGCAGCGACGACGATGATAAATTTCAGGATGCTCCTCTTAAAATATTCCAGTATTTCTGAAAAGCTTACGAAAAGTTCCATATTTAACCTCCAAATATCGTTGATCAATCTATATCCATTGAAGCTCCGGCAAAATCAAGGACCTGCTTCATAATGGTTTTCCAGTCATAATTCTTCTCCGCGAATTCGCGTTCCTTTTGCGCTATGGACGGGTTCCTGCGGCAATTTCGGACAAATTCGACGACGGCGTCCATATTCACCGCCGTCCCGTCGTTCGGCAGCCTGAGCGCAAACGACGTATCCCGTCCGATTTTCGCGTCGTCGTAGGCATACAGGAACGGCAGCGCCGCGGCACAGTATTCGCGCGCTTTTAACGAAAAGCAGGCGGTCAGCCCCCTGCGGTAACAACCGAGAGAGGATACCCCCACGTCGACCGTTTTATAAATATCGGAAAGCTCCTTCCCCTTTTTAAAGCCGCAGAACGTCACGTCCTCAGTCAGGCCGAGCCTGTCCACCAGCGCGCGGAATTCGGGCATCTCCGTGGCGTCGCCGCCGACCAGCACAAATTTCAGCGCGGGCGCGCCGGCCGGCCTGTTCTTTTTATACTCGCTCATTCCTTCAAGGACCCGGTCGTAGCCCTGCCACCACAGGGTACCGGCAACCCCGAGAAACACGATGTCCTTGTCGACGTCCCCGCAGTGAGGGACGGGCGATATCCCGTCAATGTTGATGCCGTTGTCCCCGTTCATGGCTTTGACTCCGAAAAACGAGTCCGCCCGGTTTCCGTACAGCACCACCGCGTCCACATACCGCTTCAGCTTTCTGCCCGACAGACGGTCGTCCGCCACCGTTACGGCAACCTTTGCGGCGGTCACGGCACGGGTTTTCAGTGTTTTGGCATATTGGATGTTGCGGATATAATCCCCCAGATAAGGATAATTCGGGATTTCGACCACAATAGTTTTTACCCGGTTTTCCCGCGCGGCCCTGCAGATTTTAAGCATGTCGGAGCTGACGCGGTCAAGGCGCAGATAAAGCACGTCAAAGCGGTGCTTTTGAACATACTCAAGGGCAATCCGCGTAAGCTGCTTCATAATTCCGCCGGAGGAATCGAAGCCGCTTTTCTGCGGCTCGGCGCCGAAGAACTGAAACGTACTTCCCTTC
>UREO01000176.1 GCA_900546895.1 uncultured Oscillospiraceae bacterium | reverse complement strand
GTATAGTACGGGGCTGTGCCGCCCGTCGCCAACTTCTCTTTTACGGCTGTACCATTAAAGGTAATGGTGTTCTCTTGAAGGGTAAGCCCGGCCGGGATGGTGTCGGTAATGACGGCGTTCTGCATGGGCATTTTGTTTTGGTTGACGTCGATCTGCCAATTCACCAGACGGGTGTCATAATGGTAGCCGAGAGCGGATTTTTTGACGACTTCGCTTGTGACATCCTGTTGGGCCGTCACGGACTGGCTGATGCTGCCAGCGCTGTTGCTTCCGGTAAGGACCGCTGTGTTATACACCGGTTTTTTGCTGTTGACCGCATAATAGGCCGGGTCCGTTACTTCGGAAACGACCGTAAGGACAACGGGATTATCGCCGGATGCAAAGTCCTTCAAATGGACGGTCAGCTTTTTTTCATCAGAACTGATCTCGTAAAACGGCTTGACGCCGCTCCCTTTGAACTCAATATCGCTACTGCCCTGCTTTGCAGTGACATCGATGATTTTTTGGTGGTTGCCGATTGTATCCGTGACGACGGGATTGGTAATGGCCATTTTATTGCTGTTTACCGTGATTTCCCAGCTCAGTTGGTGAGTGGATGAGTCGTAGGAACCGGATGGTTTTTTTGAAATAATGGACGAAGACGGGCCGACGGTTCCGGTCGTCGCAGGACGGGGTTTCCCAATGCCGTCATGGCTTGGAGTATCTAAAGTTGCTGTATTCTTGAACCCGCCGGAATTGGTGTTGTAGTATTTACCGTCGATCTTCGTGATAAAGGTAATGGTCTGCTGGGTGTTCGTTTCCTCGGTAAAATAAAACGTTACTTTCGTTTGACCGTTGCTGTCCGGGGCGGTTTTATAATAAATTTTTTCCGTGATTTGGCCGGTCGCGCCGGTTTTGTCCGGGATATCCGACCCGTTCACCTGGACGGTATTCTTATCCAGATCGAGGAATTTGGCCAGCGTGTCCGTCACGGTCGCCCCCGCGGGCAAAGGCCGGTTGTCGGGATTGACATCGATGGTCCACGTGATTGTATCGTTCGCAGAATGGTAGGTTCCGCCCTTAAAAATCCAGTCCACCGGCACATCGGCCGTACCGTCAGCGGAAGGATTTTTCGTAATGTTTTCGGCCCCCAGTTTTACATGGTTGGTAAGTGTGACTTTATCCTGATTTGACTGGTAAATCTTGTCGGTAACTTTGGAAGTATAAACGATTTTCGCATCCGTATTTGCGGGGATGTCGCCAAGATGAAACACGATTCCGCTGTCCTTCACCTCATAATACGGCGTTGTTGGGCCACCTTCGCTGATTGGCTGAGGAGCTTCTTTCCCGATCTGCAGGGAAGCATTCCCCGTAAAATCCTGATAGTCTCCGGGGGTATCGGTAACGATCGCATCCGTCAGGCCCGCGTTATCACGGTCGTTTCCGGAATGAACCGTCACCGTCCAGGTAACGCCGGAATCCTTGTTATAGTCGCCGTCCTTTTTGATGGTCGGGTCCTTCACGGAATAAACCGTTTCCACGGGAACCGTAACGGTATTTCCCTGGACGTTGAACACGACATCCTGCACGGGGAACCCGCTGTCCGATACCCCGCTGAACGAAGTTTCCACATAAAAATTGCCGCCGCGTCCTTCCGTATATTTTTCCGCATATTCATTAAATGTAAGGGTTACCGTCTGGTCGTCGTTTATCTGATAAGTACCCAGCTTTCCAATATTCCCCGTTTTACCCTTAAAGCTGTTGGCAACAGGTAAATTTTCAGGAAGGGAAATCGTAAATTGGTCCCTATCGCGGATCACCATGTCATCCGGAAGGGCGAACTCATATTTCAGGCCCACGGTGGTGCCCGCCTGTATTTCGATGGTATCCGGGCTTCCGGAATCCGTGATTTTCACCGTATGCTGACCAGAATCATTGGTATAAGCAATCTCCACGCTGGTAATGCAGGAATCCAAGGGCTTGGAATCCACGGCTTCTGCGCGTGCGATTGGGGTCATCAAGACGATGGAGCATAGCATTGAAAAAGCAAGTAATAAAGCGGTTGCCGAATTTTTAACTTTGATCATTTTCTCTCCTCCTGCAATAATAATCATTTCACAAAATAATAATCATTTCTATTTTTAATTAATTATACGTTTCAGAGGAGGAAAAAGATATTCGCGTTTTACCAGAGAATTCGCGTGTTTCGAAAAGAATAACCCAACAGTTTGCGGTGGTGCTGAACACCAAAAGTGCAAAGTGATTTTAGGATGTCATTTTTGTGACCGGATTACCCGAAATGAATGGAAATTCTGTCAAAAAAGCAAGCCCAATGCCTTGCAAATGCTGGCATCGGGCTTGCTTTTTCATGCATCGTTCACTTGTCAATCAGCACTGTTCCTTAAACTGGCGGATCATCGAAATAAGCGCCGGTTTATCGTCATGCAGCTTTAAAATCGTGCTGCCGACAAACGCAGCATCCGCCCCGGCCGATTTTACCATTGAGGCATTTTGCGGGGTATGCACCCCGACACCGCAGTAAATCGGATTTTTAAGTCCTCTGCCGCGCAGGTACCGAATGCAGTCCTTCAGTTCCGGATATGCGGGGTTGATTTGATTCGGAGCCGGTACGGCCTGCAAATATACGAATCCGTTGGATTTCAGCGCGTATTCCACTTCCCGCTCCATCAGTTGGAACTGGACATAACAGCTCACACGCAGATTATTTTCAATCATTCTGTTTTTGAGGGTTTCGTCTTTCAGCCCTACCAGAATAATGTCGCGGTAATCGTTTTCCAGACAGAAATCAACGAACTTCTTTTCTCCGATTTCCTCGACGGTGTTCTCGTATACCATCAGGATAAATTTTGTATTTGGAAGCAGTTTTTTGACCTGCACCATGCCTTCCATATATTTGTCAAAGTCGTCGCATGCTTTGAGCGCTTCAGCCATTCGGTTCGAAATGTATTCGCTCTCCAGAAAAGGATTGCGCGACGGGAAGTCGATTTCAATAATGTCGCAGCCGGCCTCTACATATGTTTTCGCCATTTCAATGCTGTCCGCAATGGTTGGATAACCGTTGGAAAGATAGCAGATTAAATTCATAAATATTTTCTCCGTTCGTCCTGATAGATTTTATGCGGAGTACACTTTCTTAAAGAGCTCCACGAATTGCTCGACCGTTGGAATAATCGGGTTTGTCTTGGTGCAGCCATCCGCCAGGGCAGCAGGAGCCATCTCGCTGACTTTTGCCATATAAGCCGCTTCGTCCGGCACAACCTCTTTGACGCAGGCCGGAATTCCTACTTTGCGATTCAAGTCCCGGATGATTTCGCAAAGATCGCCGCCCCCCAGATCCCTTGCCATATTGTCATATACCGCCTTGGCCGTCAGGTCGGCGCTGTTGAATTCCATAATGTAAGGCAGAAGAATCGCATCCGCAAGGCCGTGGGCGACGTGAAAGTAACCGCCCAGCGTATGCGCCATGGAATGCACGATTCCCAGTGAGACATTCGTAAAGGCGAGACCGGCCGTCATGGAGGCGTTCAGCATTTTTTCGCGTGCGTCCATGTCGTTTCCGTTCTCATATGCTTTGGGCAGATTGCTTACAATATCAATCACCGCCGCATGGGCGAGAATGTCGGAAAGGTAGTTCGCCCGTTTGGAAGCAAGGGCTTCCACGGCGTGGGTAAGGGCGTCCATTCCGGTTTCGGCAGTGATGTGCGGGGGCATGGTGGCCGTAACCTCCGGGTCGCAGACAGCGATATCCGGCATCATTTCCATATTGCCAAGCCCGTGCTTCATTCCGGTTTCGTCATCGGAAATGACGACGGAACGGGAAACCTCGCTGGCGGTACCGCTGGTGGAGGGAATACACATAAAGCGCGCCTTCCCCCTCAGCCTCGGAAAAGGCTTCGCGGTCAGCACTTCGTCCAGAGTGGTAAGCTCGGGATGCTCGTAGTACACCCACATTGTCTTTGCGGCGTCCATGACCGAACCGCCGCCCAGCGCGACGATCATATCCGGCACAAACGCTTTCATCATTTCCGCGCCTCTTTTTACCGTCGCAAAACAGGGGTCCGGCTCCACTCCGCTGAAAACCTTCGTTTGGGCGCCTGCCTGTGAAAAATAGCTCTCCACCTTTTGCAGGATGCCGCTGCGTTCCATGCTTTTTCCGCCGATCACGATCAGGGCTTTTTTTGCCGGGACGGATTTTATGTACTCAAGGCAGCCTTTCCCGAACACAAGCTCGCTGCCCGCCAATTTCATGGGTCTCATCATAATTACATTTCTTCCTTTCACTATGACCTTCTATTCCGGTCATTCATTATTTCCTTAGTCCGCCAAGCACCTCGCGTACAAGCTCGTAGGAAATGGGGTTTGTGATGACGCCGTCTTTTTTCAGGCTGCTTCCGATGATGGCGCCGTCCGCGATATGGAGCTGCTCGTTGATATTGTGCGCGTTAACGCCGCTGCCGGCGATCACCGGAATACGGGAAAGCTTTTTCACTTTCTCGATCATTTCAATCGGGGTTTCCACTCCGATCGCGGAGCCGGTAATAATCAGGCCGTCGGCGCCGCAGCCGATTGCCGCTTTGGCGGAAGCCTCAATGGTGACCTGCGGCAGAACCATATTGGTATGCTTGACCTGAATATCGGCCAGAACCATAATATTTTCGGCGTCCAGATTTCTTCTGGTCTGCATGCAGAGCCTTGCGCAGGGCTGGATGATCCCTCCGTAAAACTCAACGGTATCCACAAAAACGGGTGCACGGATAAAATCGCATCCATTGATTTTCGCAATGGAAAGGGATGCCACGCAGTCGTTAAACGCCGCGTCCACGCCGACCGGAATTTTCACCGCCTGCTTTACAAGCGCCGTGGCTGCGGAGAGCGCCGCCACCTGAGGAGTATCCAGCAGAGCGGCAAACGGGTCGTCTCCCATATTTTCAACAATGATGGCGTCTACCCCGGCTTTTTCAAGCGTAAGGGCGTCCTGAACGGCCTGACTCAATATTTTATCACAGTCCCCGCCGAAACCTGCCGTCCCCGGCAGCGCCAGACAGTGCACCATGCCGATCACAAATTTCTGATTGCACGCAATCACTTTCCTGATATCCATATCGATACCTTCCTTTCAACAAGATCCTATATTTTCCTGACTTTCATCCTGTGTATGGCAGCGGTAGATTCCTTCCAATACGACACGGCAGAGCAGATCTTCGGCGTCCGTCCGGTCCTGCCCCTTGAGTGTATCTTTCAGATTCTCCAGCACGGTCGCCATGGTCACCACACAGGTTTTTACCCCCATCAGACGGCCGAGCGTCAGCATGCACGCGGATTCCATATCCACGCCCGTAACATGCAGCTTCTTCAGCTCTTCAAAGGTCCTGAGCATATCGATTCCGCATTCTTTGGAGAATCTGGAATCGTGCATCTTGCTGTAAAACCCGTCCATGGTACAGTTGATTCCATTGAGATAGCGCCTGCCGAAATCGGTCACCGTCCGGTTCATAATGTTGACGAGACCAATGTCGGCCACAGCGGGGTAGCTTTCTTCCACATAAGTTTTGCTTGTGCTTTCCCGGCGCATTGCCGCAACGGGGATAATAAAATGGCCCAGCATATCGTCCTGCAGGGACATGACCGTGCCCATACGCACCGCCACCTTCATCCCCGCCTCGTACATTTCCTCCATGGCTATGGCAGCCGACGGCGCGCCGATCCCAGTGGACGTAACGGTTATTTTCACTCCCTTATACAGGCCCGTATAAGTATTGAACTCACGCAGAAACGCCACATGCTGCGGGTTGTCCAGATATTTTTTCAGCACCTCGACACGCCACGGATCGCCGGAAAAAATGACATAAGGGGCTACCGTGGAGGCGTCCGCTCCCAGATATAATGTTGGCATGACTACCTTCTCCTTAACAAATGCATTTTTTGAAATTCTCAAACCGCTTCATCAATGCGTCCTGCGAAGGTGCGTTGGTGCAGCAGCCTTCCTTTTCGATGATAAAGGAGGAGAACGTGCTGCCCATTCTGCAGCAGTCCGCCATCGGCATGCCCTTCAGGTACGCATACAGGAAGCCCGCCATATATCCGTCGCCGGAACCGGTCGTGTCGACCACACGGATGCAGTCGCAGATGGGGATACAGGCGGTATCCACTGAACCGTCCTCCGTACGCCGGTAATACTTGCTGCCTTCCTTGCCGTAAGTCGTTACGATGATCTCCGCGCTGCTGAGGCGAAACAGCTCGGTAATATCGTTCAGCTGGAAAAGCTTTTCGATGGTTTCGCGCTCCGCCTCGTTGGTAAAGATGATTTTGCTGTTCAGCAGAAGCTCTCTGAGAAACGGCTCCGGAAACGCGTCAAAATCGGACTTCATGCCAAACACAACCGGTACGTCGTGCTTCCTGCATTTCCGGAAGAATTCCTCATTGTCCGGACGGGACGCCACGGTAATAACGCCCATACCGGCTTTTTCAAAGATCGCATCGTCCAGAGG
>UREO01000175.1 GCA_900546895.1 uncultured Oscillospiraceae bacterium | reverse complement strand
CGACTCTGCCTCTTTGCTTTGCTCGTGCGCACAAATGCGCAGATACTCCATAAACTGTTTGACATTAGTATGAATAATAATATACAATAATATTATTATATTTTATTTCCGAAAGGGGAAAAATAATTCATGTCACCCGAACCTGACGGCTCATTTTTTCATTTGCTGAGCGCGCTGCCCGCTGCCGCTGAACAGGAGCCGAATGAATTTTTATCCATTCTGCTGCTGTTTGTCCTGATTTTGGTAAACGCTTTCTTTGCCGCGAGTGAAATCGCAGTGATTACCCTCAACGACAACAAGCTGAAAAAAATGGCAGAGGACGGCAATAAAAAAGCCGTCAAGGTGCTGAAGCTGACGGAGAATTCCAGCCGTTTTCTCGCGACCATCCAGGTCGGCGTGACACTGAGCGGATTTTTGACCTCCGCTTCGGCTTCCCAAAGCTTTGCAGGCAAGCTTGCAAACCAGCTTGCCTTTCTGCCCGTGCCCGCCAGCGTCGTCCACGGCGTATCCACGGTATTGATTACCGTGCTGCTGTCGTATTTCTCGCTCGTGCTGGGCGAGCTGGTTCCGAAAAAGATCGCCATGCAGCGCGCGGAAGAGCTGTCCTTCAAATTCATCGGCATCCTGAACGGCACTTCCACCGCTTTCCGTCCGTTTATTTCCTTCCTTTCCTTTTCCACCAACGTCGTTCTGAAGATGCTGGGCTTTGATCCCAACGAATCGGAGGAAACCGTCACGGAGGAGGAAATTCTGATGATGGTCGACGCTGGCGAGGAGAAGGGCGTCATCGGCGAAACCGCCAAGGATATGATCTCCAATATTTTCGATTTCAACGACATCACTGCAAGCGAGATCATGACCCACCGCACGGAGGTGGATGCCGTGGAGGACACCGCCTCCATACAGGACGTCGTAAACCTTTCCATTTCGGACGGACACTCCCGCATCCCCGTTTACCACGAGGATTTGGACAATGTGCTCGGCGTGATCTATGTCAAGGACCTGCTTCAATATGTCGGCAGCGAGCTGGATGATCATATCAGGATTACCGATCTGATGCGCCCCGCGTATTTTGTTCCGGAGAGCAAACACTGCAGCCAGCTGCTTACGGAGATGGCCGAGCGCAGGACCCAAATCGCGATTATTGTCGACGAATACGGCGGAACCGAAGGGATTATTACCATGGAGGACCTTTTGGAATCCATTGTCGGCGACATTCAAGACGAATACGACCACGAGGAAGAGGAAATACATAGGGTGGACGATCACAAATTTACCGTGGACGGCGGGACCGACATCGATGAAATTTCCGATCTGGTGGGGATTGAGCTTCCCGAGGGGGACTACGACACCATTGCCGGTCTGGTGGTGGAGATGCTGGGAAGGATTCCGAAGCCGGGCGAACACCCCGTCGTACAGGTCCAAAACCTGACGCTGACTGTCCAGGAGGTCGAGGACCGCCGCATTTCCAAAATCTTGGTCGAGGTGCTTCCGAAGCCGGACGACGACAGTCCGGCGAAAGATGAATAACAGAAAAACAGAGAGTCTGCTGCTTTGGCACAGGCTCTTTTTCCTTGCGCCGTTTCCTGCCAGATATTTGTGGAAACGAGTTGCTTTTGTCACAATTTTGTAGTATGGTATTGTAGTTATCGGACACAGCCTGTCCGGTATGGTCAGTCGCAAAATCCTGACCTTAAATAAAACTACGGGAGAATCTAAAAATGAAAAATCAGTCACAGCGTGCGCAGTATCTTGCGCAGGGCGCTATGATCGGCGCCATTTACATGGTTTTGACCCTTCTTGCGGCCCTGGCGAACTTAGCCTACGGCCCGGTGCAGTTCCGCTTTTCGGAAGCACTCACCATTCTGCCGGTCTTTACCCCGGCGGCCGTTCCGGGACTTGCCGTCGGCTGCCTGCTCTCCAATATCTGGAGCGGCTACGGCGCGGCGGATATGGTGTTCGGAACCCTGGCGACTCTTTTGGCGGCAGTCTGCACGAGGATGGTCAGAAATATCCGGATTAAAAACATTCCCTTTCTGGCCCCGCTTCCGCCGGTTTTGTTCAACGCGGTGATTATCGGGCTTGAAATAGCCGTTCTGTCGACGGAAGGCTTTTCGTGGGCCGGGTTTTGGGCGGCTGCCCTTTCGGTAGGTGCCGGAGAGCTGGTGATCTGCTACGGTCTGGGGCTTCCGCTGGTTGCAGCCTTGCAAAAGGTAGGGGAAAAAAGAAAAATATTCTGATTTAGGGGTGTAACTTGTAATGGGGGAAGAACAGTTCTGTGTGAAAAAGCGACTGAAAAGCGCGCCGCCGGTCAGGCTAATTGTGGCGAGCTTTGCCATTGTCATTCTTGTGGGCACAGTCCTGCTTACGCTGCCAATCGCTTCCCGCAACGGTCTGCCGACCGGGTTTATTGATTCGCTGTTTACCGCGACCTCGGCGACCTGTGTCACCGGACTGGTCGCATTTGACACATGGACGCACTGGAATCTGGTTGGTCAGATCATCATCCTTTTTCTGATTCAGGTCGGTGGACTGGGCGTTATCACCTTCACGACCGGCTTTTCCATGCTGGTCCGCCGAAAAATCGGACTGCGGGATCTGCAGCTGGCATCGGAAAACACAAGCGGCGATACGATTAACATAAAGCATCTGATCAAGATTATTCTTATCTTTACATTTTTCTGTGAACTGACCGGAACGGTGCTGCTGATGTTCCGTTTCGTTCCTCAGTTTGGGACAAAGGGAATCTGGATTGCGGCGTTCACAGCAATTTCTGCCTACTGCAACGCCGGATTCGATATTCTGGGCTTTTTGATGAAGGACGGCAATCTGATTCCCTACGTGGGGGACCCTTTGGTCTGCCTGACGGTCGGCGGGCTGATCGTAATCGGCGGTCTGGGCTTTGTGGTCATCAGCGATATTTACAATGCGAAGCTCCTTCCGCGGATTCATAAGGAAAAACCGGTCCATCTGCATTTTCACTCTACTCTGGTACTGATGATGACAGTGATTCTGATTGTGTCCGGTACCGTGCTTTTTCTGGTCTGCGAATATGACAACACACTTGCAGGCATGGATTTCGGAACCAAGCTGAACGCTTCCCTTTTTCAGTCCATCAGCGCGCGCACCGCGGGTTTTTGTACGGTCGACATTGCAAAGGAACACGATTTTACGAAAATCATCACGGTTATCCTGATGTTTATCGGCGCCTCCCCGGCGGGGACCGGCGGCGGTATTAAGACAACCACCTTCATCGTACTGCTGGCCACGGTAGTCAGCGTCATGCGTGGAAATGAAGAAACCACCCTGCTCAAACGCCGGGTAGATCAGTTTACGGTTTACCGCGCGCTGTCGATTCTTTCAGGCGCGGCTCTAGTCCTGTTTGTGGCTACGGGAATTATTTTGACTGCGGACCCGGACGTCAACGGCGTTGACGCCCTTTTTGAGGCAACGTCCGGTTTTGGCACCGTGGGGCTTACCGCAGGAGTCACGCAAAGTTTAAACTGGATTTCCAAGCTTGCCGTTGCTTTAACGATGTTTATCGGCCGTGTCGGCCCGGTTTCCCTTGGGCTTGCGCTGACTCTTCACAAAGGCCACCGCAGCACAGGCGCGATTTTGCCGGAAGGGAAAATCATTGTGGGCTGATACTCCAACGATAGAAACAACCCTCGGCAGGATCGGAGCTGGGTATTATAAAATTCCACCGCGTTTTCGCGGTGGAATTTGTGCGTTTATTCCTTTTGAACACCCAGAATCCTCATTAATTCCTTCTGGCTTTTATTTTCACAGACAGCGACGATCTCATCATTGGCGCGAATAACCGTAAACCCGTTTGGAATCATCATGGAATCCCCGCGTACCACGGAGATAATCAGCGAGCCCTGCGGGAGGGTGATATTCTTCAGTTGCACACCGTCCAAAGCAGTGTCGCGCGGAAGAGTAATGGCACAGATTCCGGCTTTTCCCTTATTCAGCGTTGCAAGCAGATGCATCTTTGAGACGTCCACTTCCTGCTCAATCAGGTTTGTGATGATTTCCGTGCTGCTGACGGCAATGTCCGCGCCCAGTTTGCGCAGGGCCGCCAAATTGCGGGGATCGTTCGCCCGAGCAATGACCTTTGCCGCCTTGAATTCTTTTCTGGCCAGCTGCGAGGCGACAAGATTGTCCTGATCGCTGCCCGTAACCGCAATCACGCAGTCGGCGTTTTTTGTACCGGCTTCGTCCAGCACCTCAATTTCCGTGCCGTCACCGCAAATCACTTCCACGTCCAGTTCATTGGCAAGGCGCATACATTTGAGCTTATCTTTTTCAATCAGCTTTACGCTGTATTTTCTTTCGAGCATATTTCTGGCAATCTGGTGTCCCAGCTTGCCGCCGCCCACAATTACAATTCTCATATCTTCCCAATATCCTCCAAATTCTGCATGACTGAAAGGAATCAGTCAATCACCTTTGCAAAAATAACCTTGTCCCCTTCGGTAAGAATGATTCTGCGGTCAGAAGAATACAGTTCCAGCGTACCGTTATAATGAAGGACCCCGAAAACGGTCTCTCCAACATCCTTTGGAGCCGAGGTAACGGAAATGCCTTCATGCGCCTTATCCACGGCGCGGCAGTGAAAAGTCGCCGTTGCACTCTCGAAAGACACGTTTTTGGAAGCAAGCGGCTGCGTTAGCGCGGTGAAAATAGAATCGCCCGCCAGATTGGTCGGGCAAACGGTTTTCAAGCCGAACCGCTCAAATACATTTTCACGGGCCGGATCGGAAATACGCGCAACCACGTTCTGTACGCCGAAAAACTCTCGCACAATCTGTGACACCGTAATATTCAGATTATCGTCGGAAGTGACCACGGCAACTGCGTCGCAGCTTTCCACTCCGGCGTTCTGCAGCACCGTCATATCCATCGGTATGCCGGTGACCGTGATCCCACTGAAATCCTCGCTCAAATTCCGGAATGTATCCGGATTGGAATCAATCACGGCAACGTCATGGCCGTGCTCATCGAGCAGTCCCGCCAGACGGGTTCCCAGCCTGCCGCAGCCCACTACAAGAACATTCACAATAACCTCTCCTTTGCATAACACTGTATACAAAATTATAAAATTTTACTGATAAAGAAACCGGTGCTGCTCCCTGCCTGCGCCGGGGGCTCATGACCCATTTATTTGGTCGGATAAACGACTTTAAACTCTTCGCAAACCACGAGCATTTCTTCTGTAAATTCCTGACCGATTTTTTTCAGTTCCAATGTAAAAAACTCGGAATGACACTTTTTCCAAGAGGAAAGAGTACGGTCACATTCCCCCTCTTTGTACGCGTGTTCGGCTGTTACTTGATTAAACGGCGTTATGTAGACCTTCGTTGTTCTGGTTACACAAACCGCCTCGTCTTTGGTATTTAAAATTAAATTGTATTCCCCGACCGGCGGCAACGGGGACCCTTCTTTTATGTAAGCAGGATATGCGCTGGCCGTCGCGGTTTTTGCGCCCTTTAATACAAGATCAGCCAGCACATCCGGCATTTCGGGCGTATTCCCTCCAAATGACCACGCATCATAAGATTTGGCATTCGGATTCACTTTCGTATACTGATCCCACATCTGTTGTTCAGTCATCATCTATCTCCATTAAGTATCCATCATACATAGTTGCCTGATTTTTGTCAACAGGGCATGTTCCGTAAGCTTCACCTTATTCCCTGCTATTACTCGAAATAGAACAAATCCTCAAACTTTTTATCCAATGCAATACAAAGAATCAGCGCAAGTTTCGCCGTTGGATTGAATTGGCCTGTTTCAATAGAGCTGATTGTATTTCTGGAAACGCCGACCAATTCAGCCAAACCCGCTTGTGACAGGTTCTTTTCCGCACGGGCGACTTTCAGCCGGTTTTTTAGAATCAATTGATTGTCCACCATACTATCCCCAAAACATCACTAACATAAGCAGTAAGAACAAGAACAAACGCAATAACCCCCAAAACGGTCAGTGCCATCATTGACTTTGCTTTCGTAGCCCTGTATCTTCCATATGATTCAGCCGCTGAATAAGCGGAATACATGCACCAGGGAAGTAAAGTGTCTTGTTTTGTAAAGAGGTTAAACAAGATGATAAATATAAAAACAGCACCAAAGCCAATGTAGCCGTAACGACGGCCCTTGTTATCCGCATAAATGGTTCCTTCATCTTCTATTTGCTGGCGGCTTTTACTTAAAATTTCTTTTTTATTCACGATCAGTTCTCCGCAACATTGTTATTATGACAAGTTTTCTTGTCTATACACAGTATAGCACTGCCAAGTTTTCTTGTCAAAACTTTTTGCAAAGTTTTCGTTTCGTCTCAGTCTGGTGGCCCGCACGATTCTTTTTCGTTCCGCCCAACCTGCACCGTTTTTTCGCCTCGTGACAGATGAAGAACAAGGACACGGCTTTTGCCCTGTCCTTGTTCTTGGCCCGCCCGGAGGGATTCGAAGGTGGCGCATGTTCAGCCCGCGTTCCGCGAGT
>UREO01000174.1 GCA_900546895.1 uncultured Oscillospiraceae bacterium | reverse complement strand
AAAACAGGGACCGCTTTGTGCTTTCCAAGGGACACTGCGCGCCCGGTCTCTATGCGACCCTTGCTCTGAGGGGCTATTTCCCAATGGAGGAAATGAAGAAGCTGCGCCATATCGGCTCCATGCTTCAGGGACATCCGGATATGAAGGGGACCCCCGGTGTCGACATGAGCACCGGATCGCTCGGGCAGGGCGTTTCCGCCGCCTGCGGCATGGCCGCCGCCGGAAAGATGGATCATAAGGACTACCGTGTGTACTCTATTTTGGGAGACGGCGAAATCGAAGAGGGCCAGGTTTGGGAAGCGGCCATGTTTGCGGCTCACCATAAGCTGGACAATCTGTGCCTGATTGTGGACAACAACGGACTGCAGATCGACGGTTCCGTCGCCGAGGTTGGCGGACCGGAGCCGATCGATGAAAAATTCCGTTCCTTCGGCTTTGACGTCCAGGTCATCAACGGACACGATTTTGATGAAATAGAAGCCGCGTTCAACCACGCAAAGACTGTGAAAGACAGGCCGAGCGCGATTATTGCCAAGACGGTCAAGGGAAAAGACGTGTCCTTTATGGAAAATCAGGTGGGCTGGCACGGTACCGCCCCGAACGCGGAACAGTATGAAACGGCAATGCAGGACCTGAACAAGGTATTGTCCGGATTGGAGGCGGAATAAATGGCTGAGATGGTAAAAAAGGCAACAAGAGAAAGCTACGGCGAAGCGTTGGCAGAGCTGTCCGAAAAATATCCGCAGGTGGTCGTGCTGGACGCCGACCTTGCCGCGGCGACCAAGACCGGTATTTTCAAAAAAGCCTGTCCTGCCCGCTTTATCGACTGCGGTATTTCGGAGTGCAACATGGTGGGTGTGGCCGCGGGCCTCGCAACCTGCGGGAAAATCCCGTTCGCCACTTCCTTTGCCATGTTTTCGGCGGGCCGCGCCTTTGAGCAGGTGCGCAATTCCGTCGGCTATCCGAAGCTGAACGTAAAAATCGTCGGCTCGCACGCGGGTATTTCTGTCGGTGAGGACGGTGCGACCCATCAGTGCAACGAGGATATTGCGCTGATGCGGACGATTCCCGGTATGGTCGTACTCAATCCGGCCGATCATTATGAAATGAAGGCCGCCGTCAAAGCGGCAATCGAGTATCACGGCCCGGTCTACCTCCGCCTCGGCAGGCTGGCGGTGGAGAGCTTCAACAACGCCGACGACTATCGGTTTGAGCTGGGCAAGGGCGTCACCCTGCGCGACGGCAAGGAGATCACCATCGTGGCCACCGGCCTGATGGTTTCCCGTGCGCTGAAAGCGGTCAAAACATTGGAGGAGCAGGGCATCGACGCACGGCTTATCAACATCCATACGATCAAGCCGCTTGACCGCGAGCTGATTGTAAAGGCCGCGAAGGAAACCGGAAAAATCATTACCGTAGAGGAACACAACGTCATCGGCGGACTGGGCGACGCGGTGTGCGGCGCTGTCTGCGAAGCGTTCCCCGTTCCGGTGATCAAGATCGGCGTGAACGACGTCTACGGCCATTCCGGCCCGGCGGTCGACCTGCTGGACGAGTTCGGCCTGAACGCCGGCCATATTGTCGAGGTGACCAAGAAAGCGCTTCAGAAATAACACGAAGTCAGATTATCAATGTGCGAGGGCGGCCGGAATTTCCGGCCGCCCTTTGTTCATATTGTTTGGTCCCCGAAAATATGATAGAATACAATCGGTTTCAAATGGGAAGATATTTTCAAAGGGTGTTGTGAATGAATTATGACGATCTGATTACGCTTACCACCGATGTGGGCTGTCTTCTGCTGGCGAACGGCGGCGAAATTTACCGTGTGGAGGAATCCATGCAGCGTATTTTCCGCGCTTACGGGGTCAATACGGGTGAAATTTTTGCCATCCCCACCTGTATCAATGTGACCATCACCACGCCGGCGGGCAAGCCGGTTACCCTGATCCGGCGTATCCCCGTGCGGGGAACCGATCTTGACAAGGTGGAAAGGGGAAACGACCTCTGCCGCCGGATCTGCCGCGACCGTCCGGATTTTAAAGCGGTGCGCCGCGAGCTGGATCAGATCGAGCACCGCCCGGTTTACGGGCTGCTGTTTCAGGTTCTCGCGTTTGCGATGGTTGCGTTTTTCTTTACGCTGTTTTACGGCGGGGATTTTACCGACGCGTACTGCGCTATGTTCTGCGGCGCGGTCATTAAAATCGTGTGTCACAATATGAACCGCTTTCATGCCAACCCCTTTTTTGTAAATATCGTCGCCAGTTTTGCGGCCGCGGCGCTCGCAATGCTTGCGGCACAGTTCAATTTCGCGCTGGATACGGATAAGGTCATCATCGGCGCGCTGATGAACCTTGTCCCCGGAATCGCCATTACCAGCTTTATGCGCGACCTGATCGCCGGGGACCTGATGGCGGGTCTGATCCGCTTTACGGAAAGCATGCTGGTCGCTACCGCAATCGCCATCGGGGCGGGCATTGCGCTCACGATGACGCGCATGATATGGGGGGTATAGCATTATGGATTTTTTACCGTGCCTTTGGGCGTTCTGCGCTTGTGTCCCCTTCGGGGCCGTGATGAACCTGCATGGGAAAACCCTGATTTTTGCGTCGGTGGGCGGGGGAATCGGCTGGGTTTTCTATTTGCTGAGCAGCCCCGTCCACAGCGATATTATGCAGTATTTTATCGCGACGATCGCCATTTCCGTCTACGCGGAGGTGATGGCGAGAATTCTCAAAATGCCGGTGACGGGTTTTCTGCTCGTTGCGCTTCTTCCCATGGTACCGGGGGGCGGCATTTATTATACGATGGAATACTGCGTCATCGGAAACAACTCCATGTTTATTGAAACCGGGCTGCACACGCTGGGCATTGCCGGTGCGCTGGCAATGGGAATCCTGCTGGTTTCCTCCATTGTCAGGCTGTGGACGACGGTGGTAAAACAAAATAAAAAGGTTTAAAATGCGGCGCGGCGGGATGTTGATCCATATCATTCCGCCGCGCCCGGTTTTCTTATTTTGATGGGAGCGTCAGCAGGGCATAATCATACTGCGTTTCCGTATCAAATCCGCTTGTTCTGTACAGCTGGCAGGCGGCGCGGTTGGTGCCGGCGACCTCCAGCGTGATTTTTCCGTCCCGCGGCATCAGCCGTTCCAGCAGCAGGCTCAGCGTTTCGCGCCCGTAGCCTTTGCCCTGGTATTTCGGTACGATGCCGAGTCCGAAAATGGAACTGTTTCCGTTTTCCGTGCTGATGTTGCACAGACCGATCGGTTCGTTTCCCAAAAAAGCGAAATAAACCTTCATTGTGGGGGACTCCAGCGCTTTTTTCATAATGGACACGGATTCCTCCGGACGGTTGCCGAACAGCTCGGAATCCAGCGCGGCCAACCGGGGGATGTCCTCCTCGCGGGGAGTCTCCAGCCGGAGGATACCGGCCGGTTTGCGGAATTTGGCGCGGTCAAACACCAGTAAATATTCCGAATGGGAAGGGATGGCCGCGAGCGTTTCCAATACGCGCTTTGCGTCCGCGCCGAGGGGCTCGTGTACGAAAAGTACCCGGTGAATTCCCTGTTTGGCGAGCGTTTTTACGGCCTTTTGGAACAGCAGAGTGAAAGCGCCCCTTTGCCGGAATTCAGGCAGTGTATACGCCGAAACCTCCGCTTCCCCTTCCAATATCATAAAGAGGGACAGGAAAGCAATGAGCCGGTCTCCCTCGTACGACAGATAAAAGCAGTCGGCGCGCGGGTCAAGATTGAGTTCACCGGACAGGAATACGGGGCGTTTCAGCCCCTCGTGCTCCTGACAGATTGTTTCCAGCTCCCGTACCTTTTGGATTTGCTCTTCGGTCAGCACATTGGTCTGTATGCAGCTTATTTCCATCACATCTTTCTCTTTTTTATTCGAACCGTTCCCGTATCGCTTCGGTGATGATTTCCAGCGCCTGAATGCGCCCGTATTTTTTATTCTGGGATTCAATGATGTGCCACGGGGCGAACTGGGTCGAGGTGTACCGCAGCATGTCGTTGACGGCGGTTTCGTATTCCTCCCATTTGGAGCGGTTGCGCCAGTCCTCGTCCGTGATTTTCCACTGCTTGGACGGTGTGTTCTGCCGGTCCTGAAAGCGTTTCAGCTGTTCGTCCCTGCCGATCTGCAGCCAGAATTTGACGATCACCGCGCCCCAGTCGTGAAGCTGGTCCTCAAACTCGTTGATTTCACGGTACGCCCTCTGCCAATCCTCCGCCGTACAGAAGCCCTCGATCCGCTCCACCATGACACGCCCGTACCAGGAGCGGTCAAATACCGCGACGTGTCCGTCCTTAGGCAGGTTTTTCCAGAAACGCCACAGGTAGTGGTGGGCGGACTCCTCCCGGCTCGGCGCCGCAATGGGGACCACCTCGTAGCCCCTTGGGTCGAGCGCCTGTGCAAGGCGGCGGATGTTTCCGCCCTTTCCGGCAGCATCCCATCCCTCGTAGATGATGACGACGGGTACTTTTTTCCGGTACAGCTTTCCGTGCAGCGCGCTCAGCCCGTCCTGTAGCTCGCGCAGGCGGGGCTTGTACTTTTTTTCATCCAGCGTTTTGTCAAGGGGGATTTCCGAGAGCTTCGGCATCGGCAGCAGCGGAAAATTTCCCGGATCGATGGCCGGATTTTCGGCGGGAGCGGTCAGCGCGGCTTTTGATTGGGGTTTCAGGGCGGCATTGATGCAGTCGACCACGACGGTTCGGAAAATTTCCAGCTCCGCGGCGGTTTTGTCCGTACAGGAGACGACGTGCCACGGCGCGTTTTCCGTGGAGGTGTATTCCAGCATTTCGTCAAACACCTGATAATAGTCCTCGTACCGGCGGTTGCGTTTCCAGTCGGTTTCCGTCACACGCCATGCCGTGTTTTTGGAGCTTTCCAGCTGTTCAAACCGCTTTTTCTGTTCTTTCCTGCTGATATGGAGAAAAAATTTAATGATCAGATATCCGTTGTCCGTCAGCTGGCGCTCAAAGGTCTTGATATCGTCCATACGGCGCAGATTTTCCGCGTCGCCGACGCTGTCCTCCAGCTTTGCTACCGAAACGTCCCGGTACCAGCTCCGGTCAAGCACGGAAATTTTGCCCTGCTCGGGAATGTTCAGCCAGTGCCGCCACAAAAGCGGTTCCCGCTTTTCCCGTTCCGACGGTTCTGTAACGGAGTGCACCTTAAATCCGCGGGGGTCGAAATTTAAAATCAGGCTGGAAATCAGGCTGCCTTTTCCGGCCGCGCCCCAGCCCTCGAAAAGAATGATGACCGGCAGCTTGTTCTGCTTGATCGGCTGCTGCAGGGCGGCCAGCGCCGCTTTCAGCTCTTTTGCGCGCTGTTTGCCGTCTTTTTCAGATATTTCCGTTTTCTTGTCTGCTTTTTCCAGCATAGGGACACCTCCTGCCTTTCTACTGATTATATACTAAATTTCATCAAAAACAAATATAACTTTGACGAAAATACCGATAAACACCCGTCCGGAAAGTGCCCGGCTGCTCTTCACTATTGAGTACGTATGTGGTATAATAAAACGGATATTATGGGTCGCCCCGGCAATGGCGCGATATACGCCGGCGGCACGAAAACCGGCGGAACAGGGGGAGCGGAAAGCATGATCATACTCGGAATAGACCCCGGATACGCCATTGTGGGCTACGGAGTTATCCGCGCGGATCGCGGCAGGTTCCAGCCGCTGGAGCACGGCGCGGTCGTCACAAAGGCGGGAGAGAATTTCAACCGCCGTCTGGAAATCATTTACGATTCGCTGGAAAAGGTAATTGCTCACTGGAAGCCCGAAGCCGTAGCTATCGAAAAGCTGTATTTTCAAAACAATCAGAAAACGGCTATCGGCGTGGCGGAGGCCAGGGGCGTCATCCTTCTTGCGGCACAGAAGGCAAAGATCGAGATCTTTGAGTATACGCCGCTGCAGGTGAAAATGGCGGTCACCGGCTACGGGCAGGCGATGAAGCCGCAGGTGATGGAGATGACCAGACGGCTGCTCTGCCTGAAAGAAGTGCCGAAGCCGGACGATACCGCAGACGCGCTTGCCATGGCCATCTGTCACGGGCAGGCGGCGGGTTCCGTTTTCCGCCGGCGGATGCTGACCCGTTCGGACTGTTTCAAATAAAGGAAAAACAGGAGCAGGAAAATGTTCTACAGTTTAAAGGGAAAGTTAATACATATGGAGCCGGGGCTTGCGGTGGTGGAGTGCGGCGGAGTCGGCTTCAAGTGCCTGACGACGCTCAGCACCCAGCGCGCGCTGCCCGCCCTTGGGGAGCAGGTCACGCTGTACACGCACCTGAACGTGCGCGAGGACGCGCTGGACCTTTTCGGTTTTGCGGCCTTGGGCGAGCTGAACTGCTTTAAAATGCTTACGGGCGTCAGCGGAGTCGGCCCGAAGGTCGGCCTTGCGATTCTTTCCGAGCTTGCCCCGGAACAGGTCGCCATGGCGGTCGCCACCGGGGACAGCAAGACCCTTACCCGCTGTCTCTTATACACATCTCCGAGCCCACGAGACATGCG
>UREO01000173.1 GCA_900546895.1 uncultured Oscillospiraceae bacterium | reverse complement strand
AAATGGAAATGAGGATCGGCATGAGCGCCGCCCAGATAATGGCGTCTCCAATACCGGCGATCGGGCCCATCAGGCCGGTTTTCAGGCCGGTAATCGCATCGTCCGTCACTTCTTTGCCACTCGCTTTTTCTTCTTCCATCATAATCGCGATTCCCTGAATGACTGCCCCGAACGTACCCTCTGTGTTGAAAAACACAAGATGGCGTTTGAGGGCCTTACTGAGCTCTTCGTCCGTGTCATACAGTTTTTTCAGCACGGGAGTCATGGAAGCGCAGAAAATCAGGCTTTGTAAACGCTCATAGGAATTGGACAGCTCTGCGCCGAGGTAGTAAATCCACATCGCCTTGGTGATGTCTTTTTTCTCCAGCCGGCTGGTTTTCTTTTCGGCGGGCTCTTTCAGGACCTCTGTTTGTACCGTCGTCATATTGTCCATTTTTACGCCTCCTCCTTAATCTTGAACAGGTTCAGCAGCAAAGCAGTGCAAATCGCAAAGATTGCCATTGCCATGGTGTCCAGTTTCAGATACTGCACGGCGAAAAAGCCGATGATGAAAAAGGGCAGCAGCTTCTTTTTTCCGATCACCATCAGGGTAATCGCGAAGCCCAGTGCCGGAAGAATTCCGCCCATAACCTCGAACGAATGCATCAGCCAGGTGGGAATAACGGTCATAAATGTTTTGACCGCGTCCACGCCAAGATAATCGATGACAAACACGATTGGAAAACGGATGACAAATCCGAGCAGGGCGGGGAACAGGAACGCAGCCATCAGGATTCCCTTTGTGTTGGCCTGCTCCGCGTAACGGTCTGCCATATGTACCCAAATGGCGTTGGTGGAACGGCGAAGCTGGTCGACGAAAACGCCCAGAACACCGAAGGGAATCGCCAGTGAAATAGCGACCTCCGGTTTCATATTGGCGAGCACGCCCAGCGGGATCGCCACACAGCCCGCAAGCGCGGGATCGCTGGGAACATTGCCGCCGGGAGTGGAAGTAACCCCTAAATAGACCAGCTGTAGCCCCGCGCCGATCTGCATGGACAACGCCATATTGCCTGTGAGTATGCCGACAAAGATACCGATGACAACGGGCTGAAGCAGCATGGATGAAAAGGTGTAGCCAAGCCGCAGCCGGGAGAACCAGTAATAGATACCCATTGAAATAGCAAGTGGCAAAACGCTCATTGTTGTTTCCTCCTCAAGTATTTAGTTTTGATGATACTTCTTCAAGATTCCTTCCAAGCTCTGGGGAGCATCCTCCGGGATTGTCTGAAAAATGATTTTCACACCTTTTTGCTGCAGTTGGGTAAGAATCTCCACATCCGCATCGTCCAGCGTGATGTTCTGAAAGACCACTTTCCGGTTCGGCGCTCCGCCAAGACCGCCTACCTGGATGTTGGTAACCCGGATGCCTCCGTCATAGACCTCTTTCATTGTCTTGAGATTTGGCAGCAGGAGCAGCACTTTTCCCCCGCCGAATTGGTCCGCATTCCAGTTCTCAATAACATCCTTCTGGGTATAGCAGTTCACCTTGACATCCCGCGGCGCGGCAAGAAGATAAATCTCCATCATGAAAGGATCTTTTGCAAGCTCATCACTGACCACGACGATTTTGTTCGCCCCGGACTGATTAACCCATTTGGTCATGACCTGCCCGTGGATGAGTCTGCTGTCAATTCTGCACAGAACAATTTCAGCCATTTTTTTCCACCTCCTTTTCCTTAAGCGATTTTGTGATCTTTTCAATTACATCCATAACGGAAGTTTCCCCCGTCTCCAAAACAGAATCGAAGTCTATCTTGCCTTCCTCCATCAGCCCGAGGCACGCTTCAATCAAAAGCGGAGCATTCAGCCCGGAAAACACCCTGATGTTCTTTTCCCTCCCTACGAGCGCGCCGGCGTTGGTTGTGGTCCCGCCAAACATATCGGTAAGGATCAGCGACCCGTCGGGCATTGCATCGGCAGCTTCCCGGACAAGCGTAAGATATTCCTGAAAAGTAACCTGTGGTCTGAGTGGCACTTCTTTTACGAAATCGACCGCGCCGATCACCATCCTGACCCCTTCCATCAGGGACATCCCCCACCCTCCGTGAGTCAGCAGTAAAATCTGTGGTTTACCCATAAAACACTCTCCTAACGGCTAAAAAAATTGAATTGTTATATACTATATAATTCTATAATTATTGTAGTACACTACATTAATCTCGTCAATTCACAAATCAGATAAAGAAATCCTCCTCTTTTTGTAATTTACTACAAATCGTAGCAATTCAATGTAGGCAATCAAAAAAAACTATGGTATAATAAAGAAATAGTGAGGATCGGCTGCATGACAAAGTTTTTGGCGTTCTCAAATAGTATTATTCCCTTTTGTTATGCCCGATCAACTGTAAAATATTGGATTGCCGACGCAAAATCCTAATTCAAATAGGGAGGTACCCATCCGCAATGGCAAAAGAGAACGATTGGTCCAGTCTGATTACACGGATGAACGCAATGTCGAACCAGTTTACAAAGACCGACTGGAAAATTGTCAATTATATCAAAAAGAAAGCGGAAGCCTTTCTGGACTGCAACGCGCAGGAGCTTGCGAAAGCAATCGGCACATCCGACGCGAGTATCATCCGCTTCACCCAAAAGGTGGGATATTCCGGCCTGAACGAGTTTAAATACGTACTGCAGCAGCAAATTGCGAGGCCCGCGGCGGAAACCGGAACGGGAGATTACGCCGCTCTGCTTCAGGACAACATAACGCTCCTGCAACTTCTGTATCAAACGGTCAAGCCGGAAAATGTGGACTTGCTGCGAAAAAAGATGCTGGCTGCGGAAAGGATTTTTATCGTCGGCCTGGAAATCAATCAGCATGTGGCAGAAATCCTGGCATTTAAATTTGCGAAACTCGGACTGCCGATCTGCGCTGTAACAAACTACGACGTGCTGAAGGTCTACAGAAAAATTTCCACTCCCCGCGACCTGTTCATCACCATCTCTCTTTCCGGGGAGGATGAGCTTCTCTCGGAAACGCTTGCGGATTTCATTAATAACGGCAGTTATATCGTGCTGTTCTCCAACCATGAAAAATCCTTGTGCGCCGCCTACACGGATCTGCTTTTCCTGATTCCGAAAACGGACCTTCTGTCAAGCTCCAACGTAATTTGCCGCGAAATCATCCTGCTCCAGCTGGGAGACATGATTTTTCAGAATTTTCTGGTGAAGGACAGCCATTCCTATAAAACATTTTTAAAAACGGCTTCTTACGCTGTCCCCGATGACAAAGACGATTAGCAGAAGAATTGCTATAAAAAAGATCGCCGCCCCCTGTGAAACACAAGGGACAGCGATCTTTTTGTTTCTGTTTCACGATTTCAAAGCACAAAGTCCGGACTTTAAGCTTCCATCGCTTCGCTAAAGAATTTATTGTGTACCGCCGTGACGGCCTTATCCGCATCGGAGCGGTCAATCAGGACCGAAATTTTGATTTCACTGGTAGCAATCATCTGAATGTTGATGTTTGCTTCAAACAGCGCTTCAAACATCTGGGCAGCCGTGCCGGGATGCGTTTCCATTCCCGCGCCCACAATGGAGACCTTGGCGACATTTTCATCGTACACGACGCTGGTCGCGCCGATCAGCTCCACATAGGGATTCAGAATATCGATTGTTTCCTTCAGATTTGCCTGGCTAACCGTAAAACTGATATCCTTTGTACCGTTTCTGCCGACGGACTGAAGAATAATGTCAACATTAATATTCTTTGCGGAAAGCTTTGAGAAAATTTTGAAAGCAAGACCCGGTCTGTCGGGTACGCCGATAATTGAAACGCGGGCCACATCCTCGTCTTTCGCAATACCGCTGATCAGCATTTTTTCCACTTTCGTTGCCTCCTTAACAATTGTGCCGGATTTTCTTGTCATGCTGGAAAGAACTTCAAGCTGAATTCCGTACTTCTTTGCCATCTCGACCGAACGGTTATTGAGCACCTGCGCACCCAAAGTCGCAAGCTCAAGCATTTCATCATAGGAGATGTAAGCGAGCTTTCTTGCGTTTTTCACCTTACGCGGATCGGCGGTATAAACGCCCTCCACATCCGTATAGATCTGACAAAGGTCCGCATTCATCACCGCCGCGATAGCGACCGCGCTGGTGTCCGAACCGCCCCTGCCGAGTGTCGTCATGTCATTGTAGCGGTTGATTCCCTGAAATCCCGTTACAATGACGATATTTCTTTTATCCAGCTCCTTCTTGATACGGTCGGGCACGACTCGTTTGATTCTCGCGCTGCCATAGGCCGAGCTGGTATAAAAACCGGCCTGCCACCCCAAAAGCGAGACAACCGGGTAACCCAGCTTTTCAATCGCCATCGCGAGCAGAGACGCGGATATCTGTTCGCCTGAAGTAAGAAGCATATCCATTTCTCTTTTGGAGGCATATGGATTGATTTCTTTCGCTTTATCGATCAGATCGTCTGTTGTATCGCCCTGTGCGGAAACGACGACGACAATGTCGTTGCCCTGTGAATAGGTCTTTGTGACGACGTCCGCTACATTAAAAACGCGTTCGGCGTTCGCAACGGAACTGCCGCCGAACTTCTGGACTATAAGGCTCATTCGGTTCCATCCCCCATATTAAAGTAAAAGTATTATTCAATCGATATCTGTGCACCATTGGAATCCGTATTCAGAATTTTAATCTCCCAGCCTGTAATCCCCTTTTCCTCCAGATGATTCGCCGCGTACTTCGCAAAGACATCCGTATCGGCGGCATCGATCATGGAGATAATCGTCGGGCCGGCCCCGCTGACATAGGTGCCGAGCGAACCCAATTCATAGCTCAGACGGAATACGTCGTCCAGGTGGTCGATCAGGCTGGCCCTGTACGGCTGGTGAATCTTATCCTGCACCGCCACACGAAGGTTTTCCAGCTTGCCGGAAAAGAGCGAGGCCGCCATCAGTGCGGACCTTGAAAGATTGTAAACGGCGTCGCTTCTCGAATACTCTTTTGGAAGCACGGAGCGCGCCTTCTCTGTTTTCAATTCAAAAGGCGGAATAAACAAAGCAAACCGGATCTTTTCCGAAACGGGGACGCTCACGCTGTAAACCCTTCCCGCTTCTATAGCGGAGGCGGCAAGGCCGCCTTCGATCGCGGGCGTGGTGTTATCGGGATGCCCTTCGATTTCAGCCGCAAGGTTAATCAGCTCCTGTACCGAAAGAGGGCCTCCCAAAAGGCGGTTCGCGCCGGAAATTCCTGCGACAATGCACGCCGAGCTGCTGCCCAGACCGCGCGCCATCGGGATATTGTTCAGCTGAACGATTTTAAGACCCGGCAATTTGCGGCCGCACCGCTCATAGACCTGCTTCGCGGCCCAGAAAATCAGGTTGCTGTCGTCCGTCGGCACCTGAATATTGTCTTTGCTGGAAATATCAATGGTATCGGATTCTTCCATCCAAACCTGATTGTACAGGTCCAGCGCAATTCCAAGAGAGTCAAAACCGGAACCAAGGTTTGCACTGGTAGCCGGTACCTGAATTCTTATCATATCATATCAACATCCTAATCCTAAATAAATGAATTTACAGATCCCCTATGCGGATGGTATTCTTTACCGTCACACCCAGCGGTTCCAGTTTCGCAAGCTTGGCGACGATTTCCTTTTCCCGCATGACCTCTGTTACAAAAGCGATTTCGCCGCGAACCGGTTTCCTGCGGGACAACCGGGTAACTCCGCCGAAAATCTGATTAATGTTCTTAAAAGCGAGGTCTTCGCCATCCGTTTCGGCGCGGACGAACATGGCAACCTCGTTTAGGAGATAATCCTCCACATAATCCTTTGAGCCGTCTTCCCAGTAGAGGTATTTTCTGGCTCTGAAATGCTTCACGCAGTCAATGACGTCCGCGACAACCGCGCTTGCGGTCGGGAGCTTCCCGGCGCCCTTTCCGTAAAACACAACATCGCCGGTCGAATCGCCGCGCACCATAATCCCGTTGAACACGTCGTCAACATTGGCGAGCTGGCTTTCACGCGGGATAAACATCGGGCAGACAATGATCTGCAGCTTTCCGCTCTCCATCATTTTGACCTGTCCGATCAGTTTGACCACTCCGCCCCAGGCAGAGGCGTATTCCACGTCCGCCAGAGCAATTTTGGTGATGCCCTCGGTGTGCACCTGATCGGGGTAGACATGTTTGCCATAGGCCAGAGAGGACAGGATGCAGATTTTGCGGCAGGCGTCCTGACCCTCTACATCCGCGGCAGGGTTACGCTCCGCATAGCCCAGCTTTTGGGCAAGGGCCAGCGTATCCTCAAAAGTCATCTGCTCACGAATCATTTTAGTCAGTATAAAATTGGTGGTACCGTTTAAAATACCCGCGATCTCCACCACGTCGTTTGCCGCAAGGCACTGGCTGATCGGGCGGATAATCGGGATGCCGCCGCCGACACTCGCCTCAAACAGGAAATTCAGGTTATTTTTCTGCGCAATTTTCAGCAATTCGGCCCCTTTGGAAGCCACCAGCTCTTTATTGGAGGTAACCACGCTTTTTCCCGCTTCCAGGCCTGTCTCTTATACACATCTGACGCTGCCGACGAATTAGACGGTGTA
>UREO01000172.1 GCA_900546895.1 uncultured Oscillospiraceae bacterium | reverse complement strand
GGGGCTGGAAGCGACTCAACTGATCATCCCCAAGGTTCAAAATCCGCAGCTGCGCACCGAAATAGAGGATCATGCTTTGCGCTATCAGGATATGGGCGCGAAAGCAAAACGGATGCTTCACACCGACGGCAGGATGCCGAAGCCGGAAAAAACGATGCAGAAGGCGATGCTGCGCGGGTCCATCCAGATCAACACGATGATGAACCAGACCCCGCCGCACATAGCCAAGCTGATGATTAACAGCACCGCCACGGGAATCAAAAACATCACCAAAAACTTGAATCGGCTCGACGGCGCAGACGCCAAAATCAAGAAGCTGGCGGAAGATTATATCATCAACGAGCAGAAAAACATTGACGAATTGAAGAAGCATCTTTGAAGAGCTTGATTTAACCGCGCTATTTCATTATAATATGGGAGCGGGGCCTAACGCTCCGCACTTTACATATAAGGAGTTTTTACTGCTATGGGTTTGCTGAGCGCAAGCAATTTAAATAAATCCTTCGGCGCCGATGTGATTTTCAGCGGCGTCTCTTTTGAGATACAGGAAAACGACCGCATAGGGCTTGTGGGGATCAACGGCTCGGGAAAAACTACTCTGCTCAAGCTGCTGACCGGCGAAACACAGCCGGACGGCGGCGATATTTTCAAGGCGAATTCGACCGTTCTGGGCTATATGGAACAGCATGTCTGCCGTGATCTGGAAAGAAGCGCCTACAGCGAGGTGCTGACCGTATTTTCCGGACTTTTGGAAATGGAAAAGCAACTGGAAGGCATCAATCTGCAGCTGCAGACAAAGCCGAAGGACATCGACCGGCTGATAGAAAAACAGGCCGCGATGAACGACCGCTTTGTCGCGCAGGGCGGGCTGACCTGCAAAAGCAGGGCACGCTCCGCGCTGCTGGGGCTCGGTTTCGACGACGAACAGATGGGGCTGCCGATCGCCGTGCTGAGCGGCGGGCAGAAGGCAAAGCTGCAGCTGGCGAAAATGCTGCTGTGCGGCGCCAATCTGCTGCTGCTGGACGAACCGACCAACCATCTGGATATCTCCTCCGTGGAATGGCTGGAAGATTTCCTGCGTTCCTACGGCGGCTCCTTCGTGGTCATCTCCCATGATCGGTATTTTCTGGACAAAGTGACCAACCGTACCTTTGAAATGGAAAACGGCCGCCTGACGCCGTACAAGGGCAATTACAGCACCTATCTTGCCCAGAAAGATGAAAACAATCTGGCGGCGCAGCGCAAGTACGACAATACCCAGAAGGAAATCAAGCGCATTGAGGGAATCGTGGCGCAGCAGCGGCAATGGAACAAGGAACGGAGCATCCGGACTGCGGAAAGCAAAATGAAGGTGATCGAACGGCTGGAAAAAACGCTGGAAAAGCCGGAGGAAAAGCCGGACGGCATCCATTTCGACTTCGGCATCCGCCAGCGGGGCGGAAACGATGTCCTGAGCACCGAAAACCTTGCCCTGCAATTTGACGGCAAACTGCTGTTTCAGGATGTGAATCTTGAAATCCACCGGGGCGAAAGAGTTTTTCTGATCGGGCCGAACGGCTGCGGAAAGACGTCCCTTTTAAAGACGCTTCTGGGAATCAACACCCCCTCCGGCGGCGAATTCCGTTTCGGCGCAGGAATCGACGTCGGCTATTACGACCAGATTCAGGCGGGCCTGCATCCGGAAAAAACCGTGATCGACGAAATCTGGGATTCCTACCCGAAAATGACCCAGACCGATATCCGAAACGCGCTGGCCGTCTTTTTATTCAAGGGCGACGATGTATTCAAAGCCGTGGAGTCTCTAAGCGGTGGAGAGCGGGCGCGCGTTCTTTTGCTCCGCCTGATGCTTTCCATGGACAACTTTCTTTTGCTGGACGAGCCTACCAACCATCTGGATATCGATTCCCTCGAAGCGCTGGAGGCGGCTCTGCAGAGCTACGAGGGCACCCTGCTGATCGTATCTCACGACCGTTACCTGATTAACAAAATCGCCGACCGGGTCTATTATCTTGACAAGAACGGCGCGAAGGAATTTATCGGCGGTTACGACAGCTATCTTGAAAAAAGCCGCGCAAAGGCCGCGAAAACGGCGGAGCCCGCCGCCGTGAAACCGAACGAATACCGACTGCAGAAGGAACGCGGCGCGTTTATCCGAAAGGAAAAGGCGGAGCTGAAACGCAGCGAAGCGAGGATTGACGAGCTCGAAGCGGAAATCACCGCTTTAAAGGAAGAACTCTCCAAACCCGAAGTGGCCAGCGACTACGAGGCGGCGATGAAAATCACCGAAAGAATAGACTGCCTGACCAAAGAGAGCGAGGAGCTGTTTCAGCGCTGGAGCGATCTGGCACAAAAATATCAGGAATAAAAAAAGCAGTCCGAATCACCGGACTGCTTACCATCGCTTTAGTTTTGTGTCTGCGGCCTAAACTGTTCCAGCTGGGAGATAAACTCTTTTCCTTCCTCACCCGGAACTTCGATCGTGATCGGCTTGGACAGATCCAGGCTAAATACTCCCATAATTGATTTCGCGTCAATTTTGTATCTATCTGTAGTCAGGTTAATCGGAAAAGTATAGCTGTTTGTCAGAGTTACAAATTTTTTGACAGCCTCAATGCTGGAAAGTAAAATAGAAGTTGTATACATAAGATACCTCCGTATTACAAAATTCATTACTCATGATATAGCACGGAAGGAATTTTTTCAATATCTAATATAACCATACATTATGTCAATAAGTAATTTTAAATATCTAAATTTGTAAAAGGTGAAAAAATGAAAGTCTCTGTTATTACCCTTGGATGCAAGGTAAACCAGTACGAATCACAAGCAATGCTGGCTCAGCTTGTCTCAGCGGGATTTACCGCATGCGACGCCGCAGAGGAAAGCGACGTGGTGTTAATCAATTCCTGCACCGTCACCGCCATGAGCGACCATAAGGTACGCCAGACGCTCCACCGGGCAAGGCGAAGGAACCCCGGAGCGGTCCTTGTTCTGACCGGCTGCATGCCCCAGGCTTTCCCCGAAACGGCGGCCGGGCTGCACGACGCGGACATTGTGCTGGGCAATTCCAACCGCGCGGCGCTTCTGCCCGACATCCTGAAATACCTTTCCTCGCGTCAGCGCGTGGTGGACATTGTTCCCCATGAAAAGGCCCCGGGCTTTGAGCCGATGAACGTGAGCAGCTTTTTTGAGCGCACCCGCGCTTTTGTTAAAATTGAGGACGGCTGCAACCGCTTCTGCTCCTACTGCATCATCCCCTATGCGCGCGGTCGGGTACGCTCCAAGCCGATGGACGAGCTGAAAAAAGAAATGGCGGAAATCGCCGCGAACGGATACCGGGAAATCGTTCTGACCGGAATTAACCTGTCCGCTTACGGACAGGAAATCGACCTGCATCTCTGCGATGCGGTCGAAGCCGCCTGCGAACCGGATTCCGTCGCGCGCGTTCGGCTGGGTTCTCTGGAGCCTGAGCAGCTGAGCGAGGACGTCATTGCCCGTTTGAGCAGGCAAAAAAAGCTCTGTGCCCAATTTCATCTATCCCTCCAAAGCGGCTCAGACGCCACGCTGAGGCGCATGAACAGGCATTACAGCACGGAGGAGTACCGGACGATCGTGAAGAACCTGCGTGCGGCCTTTGAAAACGCGGCGATCACCACCGACATCATGGTGGGGTTCCCCGGCGAAACCGAAGAGGAGTTTCAGGAATCGTTGGCCTTTGCCAGGGAAATCGCCTTTGCAAAGGTTCATGTTTTCACCTACTCCCGCCGCCCCGGCACAAAAGCCAACGACGCGCCCGACCAGGTTTCGCAGGCGGTGAAAGAACAGCGCAGCCACCTGATGATCGGAGCGACGCAGCAGACCAAGGAAGCGTTTTTCCAAAGACAGATCGGACTGACCGAGCCGGTACTGTTCGAGCGGGAATGCGACAGGAATGTCTATGAGGGCTACACCGAAAACTACACGCCGGTCAAAGTTCATAGCGGCAAAAGCCTAAGCGGGGAAATTATTCCCGCCCGCATTACAGAGGCTCTGAGCGACTGCTGCCTTGCTGAAATAAAAATATAACGGGCAGCGCCGGTTGCTTTCACATGATAGCAAAAAAGCTCTGAACGGTTTCCGCAGCCGCTTTACAGCGCTTTTTTTGCTGGAAATGGTCCAAGACCGAACGTCATGAATTCAGCACCTTCATGACGTTCTGCACCTCTTGCTTCGTTTGGCCGCTGTTCAGATAATCCCAGGAGTAAAACATAAACCCGTCGCAGGAGGTTTTCCGGCCGACCTCCACCTGCTGCGCCAAAATATTGTTCGATTTTTTCCAGGTGCCGCTGTCGGCGTCGGAGCCGCTTTTGTAAACGGCAAGACCCAGGTACAGTTTCACGTTTGTGTTCACCACCATTTTGCGCCAGCTTTGGGCGGCGGTGTCAAACGGAAGAACAGGATTTTCAAAGTTGACGTACAGCTGCGGGCAGATATAATCGACGTACCCCTGCGCGCTGCACCAAGAGGTGACGTCCGCGCCCATGTTCATGTCGTTCTGTATATTCCCCTGTGGAGCGATTCCAAACGGCAAATTCGGCTTTACCGACTTGATTTCACTGTAGACCAGTGAAACCATCGCATTGATGTTTCCGCGCCGCCACTCCAGCAGGCTGAGCGGCGTACCGCTTTTGGAAGCGGAAGCGCAGTATGCGTCGTAGGCGCTCTTATCGAACGAGCCGTCCTGCGTCGGATAGAAATAATCGTCAAACTGAATCCCGTCGACATCGTAATTCTGCGCGATTTCCTTCGCGCCGTCCGCAATCAGCTTGCGCACCTGCGGGTAGGCGGGATTGTAGTATTTACCGCCGTTGCTGTCCACGACCCAGCCCGCCTTGGAAGTGTCGCTTTTCCATGTATTGTAAAGATTGCCCTGCGCCAGAATGGACGGCGTTCCGGATACCTGAATGCGCAGCGGATTGATCCACGCCTGAATTTTCAGCCCCGCCTTGTGGGAAGCCGTAACCATGTAAGCGAGCGGATCGTAGCCGGGGTCCACCCCCTGTGTTCCGCCGACGACATGGCTCCACGGAAAATAGGCCGACTTATACAGCGCGTCCCCAAACGGCCGTACGTGGACGATCAGCGTATTCATCCCGCAGTTTTTTGCCCCGGCAACAATGGCGTCGAACTTTTTCTGAAAGCCCTTTTCGCTTTTATCCTCTTCCTTGCTCATATTCAGATTCATATACGGCACCCATACCGCCCGCATTTCGTCGGAGGAGGCCGGAACTGCGGCGGCGGTCGCGGCCGGCGCGGAAGCGGACGTGGAATCCGAATTCCCCCCGGGCGCCGAGGAGGACTGTTCCCTGAACCGGTTATGCCCGATATTGACCAGCATAGTAAGTGCGATGACTCCTGCCAGAATGCAGGCGCAGATAAAAATACTGTGCCGGTTAAAAAGCTTGATTACCATAGAAACCCATCCTTTCCAATTGCGGCTTTCCCCCGATTTTGTGACGTTTTTTCAATTTCAACAATCATGTATTTGACAGAACTGTCCGGATAGTGTACGATACAATTTAATAAATGCATTGATTGGGGGCGGTGTGATGTTCTTCATTATCGGAGTAACCAGCGGCGCGCACGACCTTGGCCTGCGGAGATGCGGCTATTTCTCCTGCTGTTCCGATGGCGCGATGGCGGCGGTTACCTATACGTTTCAGCAATTCACGCTTTTCTTTATCCCGCTGTTCCGTTTCGGGAAAAGATACTTCGTCACCTGCCCCAACTGCGGTACCGTATACGAGCTGGCAAAAGACGAGGGCAGGCGCATTGAAAAAGACCCTGCGGCTGAAATCAATCCGGAGAGAATGTATGTTGTGCAGGGCGCCAGCCGGAAAACCTGTCCGAGCTGCAGGTACGCGGTGGACCCCAACAGCCGGTACTGCTCCAACTGCGGCGCCAGACTGCTTTGACGGAGGCGTAAGACATGCCTAGTTATATATATTGGATTTGCTACTTAATTATTATTAATTTTATCGCGGTCATCATAACGGCAGCAGACAAGCATAACGCAAAAAAACACCTTTGGCGTGTTCCAGAAAACACCCTGTTCCTAATCGCGGCGCTCGGCGGATCCCCCGCCATGCTGCTCACCATGTATACGATCCGGCATAAAACCCGACACAAGAAATTCATGCTGGGCATTCCTATGATCATTACGGTGCAGATTTATTTTGTGTATTACTTGTTTTTCAGATGATACCGCAGGAAAGAAGGCTTCCGTCATGGACATATGGGCTGCGTTACAGCTCGTTGCGACTTTGCTGTTATTGGGAATTTTATATTCGCGCCTACTAAGATGGATTGGTTCAAAGGTCTTCCGCTTTCCTCAGATTCGTACTTGGATAATAAGAAAGAAAAGCAAACATCCACTTTTATAAAAATTTCAAGGGGCTGTTGCAAAAGAATTTGCATCAGCCCCTTGGTTGGTTTTTTGTTTCGGACAATGCCCGGTATTACTTTCTGACGACGGATTTGCAGCGGGAAACCAGATTACGTTCCCAATTCAGATTTTTCTCCATAAAAAGCAGAAAGGAAATTTGCCCCGGAATAGATGGACAGAA
>UREO01000171.1 GCA_900546895.1 uncultured Oscillospiraceae bacterium | reverse complement strand
AGATCTGCGCATGTCTCGTGGGCTCGGAGATGTGTATAAGAGACAGGCCATCATCTGCATGGTGAAATCGCTGCCGATCGTAGACTCTGCCGCGTTGAGCCTTGCAATGTACAAAAGCCCCGTAACAGCCGCCAGCAAGCCGTTAATGACATAGATGGAGAAGACAACCCCGCCGGTGTTGATGCCGGAAAGCCTTGTCGCATTGATGTTGCAGCCAATGGCATAAACGCTGCGTCCGTATGTAGTCTTCCGCAGTGCGAAGAAAAGCACGGCAAACAGCAGAAGGGAAATAATCAGGAGATTGGAGATAGGTCCGACACTTCCCGTCGCGATCGAGCAAAAACCGGCGCTGAATCCGTAAAACAGGGTTCCGCTCATGAAAAGGTACGCCAGTCCCCGGACCACCATGTCCATGGTATAAGTTGCGATAAAAGGTTCCAGCCTTGCTTTGGTAATCAACACTCCGTTGACGGCCCCGACCAGAGCGCCGATGACAACGGCAGCAAGAATCCCCAAAAACACTTTGCCGTCTTTGATAAAATAGGCGGCGACGCAGGAGGACAGGGCAAGGTTTGAGGCGATGGAAAGGTCGATCCCTTTGGTCAGGATGGCAAGCGTCATGCCCATGCTGATGATGAGGATAAACGGCATTTGCTGCATGACCACATTGGAAATGTTATCCCAGGTAAGAAACTCTTTCGATGTAAATGAAAGAATAATCAGAATGACGATTAAAATCACAAGCTGGGAGTATTTGAAAACAGCCGACAATACTTTTCGTTTCATTTATAGACCCTCCTCGTCGCCTGTATCTTTTTACGATGCTGATTGATCACGTCAATTAAAATGATGGCTACGATGATAAGGCCCATCAGGAACGTCTGATAATACGGAGAAAAGCCCACCAAATTTAGGCCGTTACGAATCATTCTCATCATAATGGCGCCGATAATGGTTCCCGTGATTTTTCCTTTTCCCCCTTCAAAGCTGGTACCGCCGATCAGAACGGCCGCGATGGCGTCGAATTCATATCCCTGACCGCCGATGGGGCTTGCCGAATTCGATTTGGCGGCAAGCATGATTCCGCTCAGGGACGCGAGCAGTCCGGAAAGTACAAAAACAAAGAAAAGATTTTTCCTGACGTTGACGCCGGCCAGCGAGGCACATTGATAGGAGCCGCCGATGGAGTAGATGTTATAGCCGAATTTTGTCTTATTGCAGAGCAGGGTCATAACAAGACAAATCAAAACGGTAGCCCAGATGATAAAATAAATGCCAAAGATTTTTCCGTCGCCGATAAACCGGAAATTAGTATTGAAACCGGCGATGGTATTCCCGTTCGACAGCTTGAGCGCCACTCCCTGACAGATTCCCATCAACGCATAGGTTACGACCCAGAAATCAAACTTTTCATAAGCAATCAGGGCCCCGTTAATCGAACCCACGGCCAGTCCCGTTACGATTCCGGCCAGCACAGCCACAAGAAGGCCTGTTCCGGCTTTCAGGCAGAGCGCCGTGACCACCCCGCTCAGGGACATCAGCGTACCCACGGACATGTCGATATATCCGGACAAAATACACAGGCTCATCCCCATGGAGACAAGGATCAGAAGCCCGCTGCTCTTTGCAAGATCCAGCAAATTGGAAACAGTGAAAAAGCCCTGTGCAACCACGCTGAAGATAAGGCCGATCGCAATCAGACCGTACAGGATTCCGGGCAGCTTTGAAAAGGCAGTCTTGACTTTATTCACTCTCTTTTCCTCCCTTTCCAATGGAATACGACAGTAAAAGCGCAGGAGTTGCATCTTCTTTTGAAAGCTCACCGGTAATTTCCCCCTCGCACATCACATAGATGCGGTCGGACATGCCCAGCAGTTCCATCTGATCCGATGAGATCATCAGGATGGCGTAGCCTTCCCCTACGAGCTGATTCATCAGCTCGTAGATCTCCGCTTTTGCTCCGACGTCGATTCCGCGGGTCGGTTCATCAAAAATCAGGACATTGCATCCGGTACAGAGCCATTTTCCCAGAACAACCTTTTGCTGGTTTCCGCCGGAAAGCGACTCGACCTTCTGTACGATACCGGAGGACGCGATATGCAGGTCGGCGTGATATTTCTCCGCCGTTTTTCGTTCAATCTCTTTATTGACGATATGGTTTTTAAAAAGCTTTCTGAGGCTGGCCTGCACAATATTGTTCTTGATCGGCTCCTGAACGACCAGCCCTTCATTTTTTCTGTCCTCCGGAATCAGCACCAGACCGTTTTCCACCAGTTCCTTCGGGGAATGCCTTTTTACCTTTTTCCCGTTCAGCAGGATGGTTCCGCTGTCAATCGGGTCGTAGCCAAAAATAGCTTTGACCAGCTCCGTGCGTCCCGCGCCGACCAGTCCCGCAAGACCGACGATTTCACCGCGGTGCAGACTAATGTTCACGTTGCGGAAGCGCAGCCCGGTCAGATTTTCCGTCCGAAGCGCCTCCTCTCCGGGTGTATGATAGGTCCGGCTGTAAAGGTGATCGATGGTTCTGCCGACCATCATGGAAATCAGGCGGCTCATGTCGGTTTCCCTGACATTGACAGTGTCTATGTATTTTCCGTCGCGCATGACGGTAACGCGGTCCCCGATTTCAAAAATTTCTTCCATGCGGTGGGAGATATAGACGATGCTGATCCCGCTGTCGCGCAGGCTGCGCACAATGAAAAACAGACGGTCGATCTCTTTCTGCGTCAGGCTGGAGGTGGGCTCGTCCATAATCAGAATTTTCGTCTGGATGGACAGCGCTTTGACGACCTCCACCATTTGCTGCTGCGCGATGCTCAGGTCCTTGATCATGGTTTTGGGATTCAGATCGATGTCCAGCTTCTGCAGCAGGGCGCTGCTGTCCGCGTACATTTTTTTCGTATCAACAGCGTTCAGCTTGTTTTTGACCGGCTCCCGCCCGAGAAAAATATTCTGGGCAATATCACGCTCGGTCAGCATGTTCAGCTCCTGATGGATGATGCTGATGCCGAGGGCCTGCGCCTCTTTGACCCCGTGGATTTCGACCGGTTCCCCCTCCAGGAAAATCTCTCCGCCGTCCTTTGGATATACGCCCGACAGAATTTTCATCAGGGTGGATTTTCCCGCGCCGTTTTCCCCGAGGAGCACATGGACTTCCCCTTTTTTCACTTCGAATCCAACATGGTCCAAAGCCTTCACACCGGGGAAATATTTGCAAATATCCTTCATTTGCAGGGCAATATCGGAATTGCTCAAGGTTCTCACCTCATTTCAAATGTGGGGCCTAAGGTTTAATGACGACTTTCAGGGCATTCCCAACGCGGTTGATATAGGTATTCATGCCCTCATTGATCTGCTCCAGCGAGAACTCATGGGTCAGCAGCGGCTTGGTTTTAATACGGCCGCTTTCCATCAGGGGTACAATGCGGTCGAGCACATCCTCGCCCTCCGCCTTGCCGCCCGCCAACTGTACGTTCCACTGTACGACCTTGTTCAGGTTCAAAGTCACCGGTTCGGAATAAATGCCGACAAACGCAACGCGGCCGCTCTTTTTGACAAGCTCCACGGCCTGTGCTCCGCCGCCGGTGCTACCGGATGTTTCCACGACCATGTCGGCCATCACGCCGCCCGTCAGCTCGGAAATCGCCTGTACGGCATCCGTTTCCCGGCTGTTCACCGTAATATCCGCTCCGACCTCCTTCCCTGTCGCAAGACGCGATTCGCGCGTGCCCACCAGGATGACCCTACCGGCGCCCAGCACTTTGGCCAGCTGAACCGCCATCAGCCCGATTGGCCCCGGCCCGATGACAACAACCGTCTCGCCCGGCCAGATACCCCCAGCGCGCTGGATGCCATAGAGCGCGGTACCCGCGGTTGTAAGCAGCGTGGCGTCTTCATAGGACAGCGTCTCTGAAAATTTGTGAATGCAGTTGATATGACATACGGCATATTCTGCGTATCCGCCATTTACGGTAAAGCCGTAATGGCGATGCCCTTCCTCCAGCTTTCCGTAATTCAGGCAGGTCGTGTATAAGCCGCGGATGCAATTGATGCAGTGGCCGCAGCCCTTGTGCGGCTCCACCGCCACCCGGTCGCCCACCCGGTAGCCGGTTACGCCGCTGCCGACCGCCGCGATCACGCCGGAAAACTCATGTCCGGGAATATACTCTCCCATGGGGGGACAGTTGGGCCAGCCATGCGCAACGATCTTCGGATCGGACCCACAGATCGCGCACGCTTTTACCTGGATCAATACCTCCTGTTCTCCGGGAGCGGGGACGTCCCGGTCGACTACCCGGAGGTCGTTATAATCATAAAGGACGGCAGCCCTCATTCTCTTTGGTGAAGACAAAAGATCACTCCTCCATTATAACCAGAATCCTTTTCCGGTTGTTTCTTCTTCATATATCCATATAAAATTCTTTGTTTTTTCTGTCTATAATTTCAATGTAATTTTCATTGCCTGATTCGCGTCTACCGCCGTTTCAAAAGCCTGTGATGCGTTTTCCATTTTGAAGTGATGACTGATCAGCCGGGCCGCTTCGGTTTCATTCTCATGGATAAACCGGATCACCTGCTCAAATTCGCCGGTTCCCCCAATGCTGCCCAGTACGGTCAGAGCCTTGGTGACAATCAGCTTCTGCGCGATCTCCACGCTGGCGATCATGCCCACACAGCCCAGCACCCCGCCTGGCTTCAGCAGGTTCAGCGCATTGGCAAAGACCGGGGCGACACCCGTGGTTTCGATGATCACGTCGTACCTTGCCTGACTGTACAGGGAAGCGTAATCGCTGCCGCCCTGTACTTTCAACTCCTCCTGGGAGGGGATATTCGCCCCGAAGGATTTGGCCAGATCGGTACGGAAGGCGATCAGGTCGGAAAGGTCCACCTCTTCACAGCCGTACAGGCGTTTCAGGAGCAGCAGCGCGGCCTGTCCGATGGCTCCGCCGCCGTATACCAGAATTTTTTTGCCGCGCAGGCTGCCGGCGGCTCCCAGAACTTTTTCCAGCAGGTGCTTTGCCACGGAAATCGGTTCCGTCAGCGCCAGAAGGGCCAGATCGGCCTTCGTGTCCGCTTTGTATAAGTACTTCTGATTACGTACGATGTATTCGGCGGAAGCGCCGTCGACGGTGATTCCGAACTTTTCGATGTGGGTGCACAGATTTTTATCCCTTCGGCAGACGTCGCACTCCCCGCAGTAGCGGGAACAGTCGCCGGTGACCTTGTCCCCCGGCTTCAGGCCGGTGACACCTTTTCCGGTTTTTTCAACGATTCCGGACCATTCGTGACCGAAAAGCATCGGATAATTGTGGGGGCCGTTATAGGTTCCTTTATAAAGATGGATATCGGAACCGCAGAGACCGACATTCGTGACCCTGACCAAAACATCGTCATCCGAAATGTCCGGGACCGCCCGTTCCTGTACCTGCATATCCATGGGATTGACCAGCACATAGGCTTTCATTGCAAAAACTCCTTCTGCGGTGTATTCCGGTGCCGGCGAAAAAACCGCCGGCCGAAATACAGTTGTGGTAATTTCAAAAAAGAAAGATTAATAGGCTGCGATGGTGTAGATATGCTTGCCGCCCTTCAGCGGACCGTCTATGTAAGCCTGAAGCTCCTCGTCGGTAAAGCGCTGGGTGACCTTGTTGGTATCGGGCAGCTTGCCGGCCGGCCATTTCTCAATAATGTCGTTGACCAGCTTCTCCAGATAATCCAGCAGCGCTTCCGTTCCCGGCATCGCCTTTTCCGCGCTTGCCAGCTGTGCGTTGCCTACGACGCCCTCCGGATTTCCGATGACTTCAATCGTACCGGCGCCCGCGTGCGCGTACCATTTGACCGCTCTGCCGTAAATATTGCCCGCGTTGTCGATATGCCCCGGAGGGAGGAAGGTGTGCAGCGTGGTGTTCTGGGCATCCTCCATGTGGAACATTTCGGGGAACAGTGCGAGGGAGAAGGAGGTTTCCTGCTCGTCGGCATGGTTGAACGGTGTTTCGAAACGGCACTTGGGATCGCCGACCTTGAGATATTCCGGAATGGCATAGTACCAGTTGACATTCATGATTACGCCCGGTACCTGATACTTTCTCGCATACTGATGGATGGCCGTGGGAATGACGTATTCCTGTCCGTGACCGTTCAGAAGGATCTGCTTGCGGTAGCCGGCGTTCCAGAAACCGGCGATGATCTGCGCAAGGTAATCGCAGAAGGTGTTTTCATTGATCGGGACCGTGCCGGGCATTCCCATATGGTGGTAAGGATGCGAGCCGAACCAGACCGGCTGGGAAACCGTGCAGCCTGTTTTCTTCGCCACCTGCTCCGCCATACGCGTTACCAGGAAGGTGTCTTCCCCGTACGGTGCGCAGGCTCCGTGGCACTCCGTAGAGCCGATCGGGATGATAATGAGGTCATTCTTTTTCAAACGTTCCTCACTCTGCTTCATGGTCATGTTCTGAAAATAAATCGGTTCCTCGGAATCCATATATCCGGCGACCTTTACGGTCTGGGGGTATGGGATCTCCCACTTCTTACTCATCTTTTCCGTCTCCTTTATAAAATATTGTATGGTCACTGTTGGTTTACAGCGATATGCGGATTAACAGACGTCCTGA
>UREO01000170.1 GCA_900546895.1 uncultured Oscillospiraceae bacterium | reverse complement strand
ACATAACGGTTACTCCGCACCTTGCCGGCGGAACACGGGACGCTTTTACCAGCTCCCCCAAGCTGCTTTCCGCGGAAATGATTAAGCTTCTAGAGGGAACGGATTCGCGCTTTGTGTTGAACCCAGACGTTTATCGTCAGCAGTTTCAAAAGAAGTAATCAATGTAATTTTAACAGAGAAATGGTGTGACAGACTTTGGATTTAAACTTGAAAGGCAAAACGGCTCTTGTCACCGGCGGCGGCAGCGGCCTGGGGAGAGCGATCACCGAGGAATTTGCCCGGGAGGGCGTCAATGTTACGGTGAGCTACCGCTCAAAAGAAAAGGAAACCAAGGCGTTTCTGGAGGAACTCAACAGCCGGTACGGTACAAAGAGCATTGCCGTAAAAGCGGATATTTCGAACAAGCAGGATGTGAATTCCCTTTTTGATACGGCGCGTGAAACGTTCGGAAAACTGGATATTCTGATCAATAACGCGGGAATATGGCTCTCTTCCTACGTCAAAGACATGCCGGAAGAAGATTTTGAAAAGACATTCGCGGTAGATTTGGAAGCGCCGTTTCTGCTTAGTAAAAAAATGGTAAATCATCTTCTTGAGCAAAAAAGCAGGGGAAAAATCATCAATATTGTGTCGCAGGCGGCTTTCCATGGTTCCACGACCGGCCACGCGCATTACGCCGCGGCAAAAGGCGGCCTGGTCATTTTCACCGTTTCCCTTGCGCGGGAAGTCGCCCAGTACGGGATCAACTGCAACTGCGTAGCCCCCGGGATCATGCGGACCCAAATGATGTCCGGAGCGCTGTGTTCAGAGAGCGGGGAAGAATATTACAAAGACCGGATTCCCCTCAAACGGATTGCGGAACCGAACGAAGTCGCCTACGCGGTGCTGTTTCTGGCTTCCGACAAAGCGGATTATATCACCGGCGCAACCGTTGATGTTTCAGGCGGAATGCTGATGCGATAAAGAAAACAACGAAAAAATAATTGATTTGGAGGGATCCTTTTATGTCACTGGTAAATTTAAACACAATGCTTCAGGATGCACGCAAAAACAAATATGCGGTCGGAGCATTTGACGTAAGCAATCACGATATGGCGCTGGCCGTTCTGGATGTTGCGGAGGAACAAAAAACCCCCGTGATCCTGATGGGCCTGACGGTGGACCTGCAGGGAGACAAGCTTGAGTATTGGATCGAGGGGCTCAAGTCGATGGCGAAAAAAGCAAAGGTCCCCGTATGCATCCACCTGGATCATGCGACCGATTTGGACTTTATCCGGAACTGCGTGGACAGCGGTTTCTCGTCCGTTATGTATGACGGGTCCACTCTTCCCTTAGAAGAAAATATCAAAAATACCAAAGAAGTCGTTGAATACGCGCACCGCCACCATGTATCGGTTGAGGCGGAACTCGGACATGTGGGCGACGGCATCGTTGGAAATTCGGAAACCGGAGTAAAAAAAGACAAAAACGCGGCATTCGATAATCCCGACGATTATCTCACGAATCCCGGGGAAATGACCCGCTTTATTGAGGAAACAAAGGTGGATGCTCTCGCTGTTGCTGTCGGGACAGCTCACGGCGTTTATGTTCATAAGCCCAAAATCCATTTTGACCGCCTGAAAGAACTGAATAGCCTCTCCACGGTTCCGATGGTCATGCACGGCGGTTCCGGTACGCCTGACGAACTGATCCGAAAATCCGTTCAGCTCGGCATCTGCAAGCTGAATATCTTTTCAGAAATGCTGGCCGCTTTCTATTCGGCCATGAAGAAAGAGTTAAACGAAACGGAAAACATGTCCATTTGGCCCTGCACCGCAAATAAAGAACCGGTTGAGGCGATGAAGAAGGTCGTCCGGGATAAAATATTGCTGTTAGGTTCCAATAACCATGCCTGACTTCTAAACACAGACTGACCGGAAGGCTCGCTGTCAAGATAGATAAACGATTGGATTGCAGCGTAATTTGCCCTTACACGGAGCACACCGGACAAACAGAAGAAATGTTCTCGTAGCGGTCACGCCGTCAAATTCAGGAGGGCGCCTGAAACGTTCCCAAATCCAGAACGGACAAAGCACCCTCCGCGCCGGCTGCCTCTCTGCCCACGAGCCGGTAGGTTTCGTCGTCGTAAGCAAAGAAATCCAGGTAACAATAGGTATTTCCGACCGATGAGGTGACAATCGTACCGGAGCGGGATTCAGAAAAAATTTCGGAAAGTCTTTTTTCCCATTTTTCCTGCTCACGGCGAACCGCCTCTTCGGTATTCTTACCGCGCGGAAGAACCAGAGAGCCGTATCGGATGCCGCAGGACAGAATATATTGTGTTCCGGGGCGGTCCTCTAGGGGCTTTTCTTCCTCGTTCAGTAAATCAAGACTGTAGGAGATCCCGTGCAAAATATCCCGGCGGAGTTCACGGTTTCGGTTTTTCAGCTGGAAGCTGTCGGCAATCAGGCGGATATCGCTTGGCTTTACCCAACCTTTGGACTGAATGGTATGCTGCAGAAAGGTCCGCAGTTCCTCCATGGAAAGGGCTTCCTGAAAAGCCCTGCTCTTTTTGCTGAAAGAAATCTGGCCCGCATAGGCCTCCGAGGCAATTTCCCCCAGATAATCCATCAGCATCATATAAGTGACGGCAAACCGATCCTCGTCGCCGACTTTCGCAAATTTCTCCGTGAGTAAAATCTTCAGGTCGATTTTATGCGGTTTCTCGTTGACCGACGGAATAATGCGGAAATCCTGGGGGGAGAACATCGTATCCCCGATGGTCAGGTTTCCCCGGAACGCGGGGTGGTAATAATAGAAAGTCCAGTGTTTTCTCAGCTTTTCCGGAAGACAGTCGCAAAAATAGAAGCAGGGAATCTTTTTGCCGGAATCCAGCATCGTACTGCATTCCAAAATGTAGCATCCCGGTTTCTTATAAAACTGAAACGGCAGGTCGCCCAGTACCGGCTGCAGCAGCTCCCGCATCCGGCGGGAGGCCGGTTCCATTTCCCCGCTGTCCATAAGGACACGCAGCTCCGACTCCTCCCGGGAAAACCGGGCATAGAACTGTTCAACGCGGTCTTTAAAGCAGCTCATAGGCTTTCTCCGTCCGGCGTTGGCTTTTGATAGAAATAAATTTGCTTCATACGCTCAAGCTCCTTTTTGTGCTGTTCGGATAGTTTTCCCCGATAGTTTTCCCGGAAGAGGTATCTGGTGTTCTGATCCGCAAGCCCGATGCGGACCCCGGTGGCCAGCCGACTTGCTGTGTCCAGCTTTTTCAGCTGCCGCCACGGCTGACGGAAGGAAACAGAGTATTTCCAGACGTTTCCGTAAAGCGCGATCCCGCGGTCGGTCATGCAGATGACCGCCTCCATACGCTCCGGCTCGCTGATCGCTCCATGATACACGTCCAGCTGACCCAAAAGAAGGATTTCCGCTGTTTCGTTTCCGTCCAGCAGGGTGCAAAGGGCTTCCAGCCGTTTCTTTCGGGTTCCCCACAAAAACACCTTATCCTTATGCAATAGCTTTTCTACATCCCGCCGCATTCTTTATCCTCCCGCTCCGTCAGAATATAGGTTTCGCAAAATTCGGCGATGCCATCGTCATCGTTGCTTTTTGTAACAGTGTCGGCTGCCTGCTTCACCGTTTCGGCGGCGTTGCCCATGGCAACCCCGATCCCTGCCATACGGAGCATCCCGATATCATTTTCGTAGTCTCCAAAGGCGCAGACCTGCTCAGGAGCGATGCGGAGATGCCGGCATAACTCAAGCAGGGCCGTTTCCTTGCCCGCCCGGCGGGAAACGAATTCCATTGAGGAAGAATCTACCCGAAATCCTCTGATATCAGAATAATCGGTTTCCAATCGCTCTAAGAGGGTGGAAAAACCGTCGAACCTCCAGAAGACCGCTCCGAGCTTTACCACATCCTGCCCGGCATTTAAAATGAAATCGCCCAATCCGTCTTTCAGCACAGGAGCCGCGTCGGGCTGACCCTTTTCCCGCTCCCGACGGCAGTGATCCAGAACTTCCGCGTCGCGACACGCTGCGATATGCGTGCTTTTTCCATCGTTCTGATGTACGTATACACAGGCCCGCAGCGCCAGCAGTTCATCGGCCAGAGAAGCCGCCGCACGGCATGGAATCAAATGCTCTGTCAAGTGCAGACCGGTATTACCGTCCGTTACAACCGCGCCGTTACCGGAGATTACGTAGCGGATGCCGCCGACCCCTATTACGTCTTCCCTCAGACGACAGAAGCCGCGGCCCGTGGCTGGCACGACCTCTACACCTTTTTGAATCAGCTTTCGAATCACCCTTTTGGTACGCGGGGAAACAACTTTCGCCGAATTCAAGCAGCTTCCGTCCAGGTCCATGGCAATCAGGCGGATGTTTTTTGCCGCCTTCCAAAGTACAGCGTTCTGTTCCATTTTATTCGTCGTCTTCGTCCATCCGGCTGAAATCCCGATCATTGACCAGCACAATTTCTGCTTGCGCCTCTCGGATCATCTCTCTCAGGGATTCCGCCGTAATATCTCCATCCTCCAAATGCAGCTGCATTACAAGGGGTAAGCTCATACCGGCGACAAGAAAGGTGTTCGGCCTGCTGAGAAACGGAAAGACCGTCTGATTTGCGCTGCCGCCCATCATATCCGAGCAGATTACCACCTGTTCGTCCTCCCACTGGCTCAGGTATTGTTCCACCGTTTGCTTCAGTCCATCAGAGCCGTACTCCTGTGTGACCGAGGCCGAATAGAAATTTTCACCGCCAAAGAAATTTTTCATGGTATCGCAGAGTCCCTCGGCAAATTTTCCATGACTGACCAAAAGAATTTTCATTGCAGTACTCCTCCTGATTGCTGATGCTCATTTTGGATGAAGGCAACCGCCTTCTCAACGATTTTTTCCGTCGTCCCCGCAGGAATGTCCGAGGCGGAGGTTTCAAAGCTTTTCCCGTAGTCCTCCCGGTCGGCAAGATATCCCGCGCTGTAATTGCTGTAGCACCAGCAGATCGGGCACTTGCCGCCCATGGCGTCTTTTATTTGCAGGCCGAAACGTGCAAACAGCTCCGCCGGCATCAGAAACAACCGGAGATCGCCGAGATTGACGTAGCGGCACTCGAGGTCAAAATCAAAAGGTCTGCTGCTTTTCAGCCCGATTTCAGCCATGCGAAGGGCGGAGGAGTATACCTTCCGTTCATCAAAGGTTTTTGCATGCCCGACTTTGTCCCGGATGGATTCATACTGCCGCCGCTTTTCGGCAGGGTCCGGGTAAAACGTCTCCCTGTAACGGAAGGTTCTGATTTCCGGCCTGTGGAGCGCAAGAGGTTCTTCGCCGTTCCCGGCTGCGAACACCTGTCGCATCATCTGAGCTCCGACGCGCCTGAGTTCCGCTTCGTCGTTTCCCCGGCGGTACAGCCGGTTGCTCATATCGCCCGCGGCGCCGATCATCGCGACCGGATAAACTCCCCATTTTTCTTTCAGGGAACGTGCGGCATAGCCCGCCAGATCGCCGCTGACGCAGAGATTTTGCGGGCCCAGCACCGTGGAATGGCACGCAAAGCTGAAGGCGCCGGCAACGACACTGTCCCCGGAGCGGAATTCCAGCGTGACAAAGGAAGGATCGCCGGGTTTTTCTTTGCCGTTCCGGTTTCCGTAGCAGCCGTCGATCGTCACTTTGTTCGCAAAAAGCTTCGCTTCCGTGAATCCGGCTTCAAAGCAGCCGCCGACCGCGCTCAGAATCTGCCGTTCCACCCAGTCCATGTAGCCGGGGACGGCTCCTTCTCCAAAGAGCATGGGATCCTTGCGATCCTGATACTCCGGCGCGGAATGCGTGTGTGTGAACGAAACGGTCACCGCTTCCGCAGCGGCTCCGTACTTCTGAGAAATCGCAGAGCGAATCCGATCCGTAAATTCCCGTGCCAAGCCGATCAGTTCCACCGTTACCCAGACAAGCTGTTCTCCGTCCACCTCCAGCACCAGGGCGGTTGCCCACAGATCATCCAGAATGCCGGTTGCCAGCTTCGTGCGGATGGCGTGCCCCATCAGATAGCACGGAAAGAATTTGCCTTCCGGTGTGATTTTCGTTCGGTAAGTGCTTACCTTCATAGTTACCTCCATGTTTGAAAAAGGCCGTCGTATTTTGACGGCCTTTTCCGGTAGTTTTGCTTTTTTAAGCGCAGATTCCGAAAGCTCCCAGAAGAACAGAGAGAATCAGAACAATCCACACCATTTTTCCCGAAGTCATTTTCTTGATTCCAAGTCCCAAATAGATCAGTACCGTAAAGAAGACGTTTCCGAAATGGGGAATAATCGAATCCAGCAGGTCTCCCAGCTTTTGGGTCAGATCCCCGACCGTCCATGAGAGCGCGATGTTGACGTTGACCGTGGAGGCAACCATTGCGCCGATAACGATCAGGCCCATAATAGAGCAGACGTCGGTCAGGTTTTTCAGGGAACTGCTCTTTGAGGTGATAAAGGAAATTCCCTGATGATAAACCACATAGGACATTTTCCAGAACGCGATCCACAGCGCAAGTCCGACCGCTTCGGCCAGAAGCCAGCCGATTACGCTTCCCTGCATTGCCTGATACCCGGCTATGGCACCCATAACCGTAGGCAGAAGCACCCATACGATCGCGTCTCCCAGGCCGGCGAGCGGTCCCATCAGACC
>UREO01000169.1 GCA_900546895.1 uncultured Oscillospiraceae bacterium | reverse complement strand
ACCGAACTCTGTCAGGCAATGCCGCAAAATTCCTGCTGCCGGAAAGCGGAATGCTACGGGATGCTTTTATTCGGCCGCAACTTTTCTCAAAATGCCATTTCCCTGACGATTGAAAACACTGCCGCTGCCCACAGGGCCGCGCAGCTTACCGCGGAAACCGCGGGGGTGATCGTGGATATTTCCACTTCTCTTTTGCGCCGAAAAGAGCGCAAAAGCGCTTTTACCGTTGCCGTATCCGGCAGCGGACAGAGGGAAGAGGTGCTTTCCTGTTTTGGGCACACGGGAAAAGAAATCCATCTTCGGATCAACCGTGCCAATATGGAAAATGATTGCTGCGCCTGCGCGTTTTTGCGGGGCGTTTTTCTTTCCTGCGGTACCGTATCCGACCCCAGCAAGGATTATCATTTGGAATTTGTGGTGCCGTTTATGAACCTTGCTAAGGATTTATGTGCCTTTATCAGCGAAATCTATGAGCTCGACCTGCAGCCGGGCCTGCTGAATCGGAAGGGCTCGTACGTCGTTTATATCAAGGGGAGCGAGCATATTGCGGATTTCCTGACCTTTATGGGTGCCGGAAAGGCGGCTATGAGCCTGATGCAGGTCAAAATGCTGAAAGAGGTCCGCAACAACGTCAACCGGAAAACCAATTTTGAGACGGCGAATATCGACAAGACGGCGTCCGCCGCGGCGGCACAGATTGTCGCCATTGAAAAGATCATTCGTTCAGCCGGAGGACTGTCCGCGCTGCCGGAGGAGTTACGGGAGCTTGCCGTGCTTCGCTGCCGGTATCCCGAAATGTCGCTCCGCGAGCTCGGCGCAACGCTTTCCGAACCGCTCAGCCGTTCCGGGGTGAACCACCGTCTGCAGCGCATTATGGAGTTTGCGAGAGTATTATAAAGAACTGACAGGAGGGTACCGCACATGTTTGTTCATCTGCATCTACACACCGAGTACAGCCTGCTGGACGGCGCGTGCCGTATCACAAAGCTGCTGAATACCGCCGCCGAGCGGGGAGACACCGCCGTAGCGATTACCGACCACGGGGTCATGTACGGCGCGGTCGATTTTTATAAGGAAGCCAAAAAGCGCGGCATCAAGCCGATCATCGGATGCGAGGTCTACGTCGCGCAGCGTACGCGCTTTGACAAGATGCACGAGCTGGACTCGGAGAACCGGCATTTGGTTCTTCTCTGTGAAAACAACATCGGATACCAGAATCTGATCGCCCTTGTATCGAAGTCATGGACGGAGGGCTTTTACAGCAAGCCGCGTGTGGATTTCGACCTTTTAAGGGAGTATCACGAGGGGCTTATTGCCCTTTCCGCTTGCCTTGCGGGAGAAATCCCGCGTGCCCTGACCGCGGGCGACTACGCCGGAGCGAAGGAAGCCGCCCTGCGCTACCGTACGATTTTTGGAGAGGACAATTTCTATCTGGAACTGCAGGATCACGGCTTGAGGGAGCAAAAGCGCATCAATCCGTCCATCATAAAGCTTTCGGAGGAAACGGGAATCCCACTTATTGTGACCAACGACTGCCATTATATCAGTCAGGAAGACAATAAAATGCATCATATCCTCCTTTGTATCCAGACCAACCACACGGTTGAGGATAAAGACGGTATGGAATTCGGCAGCGACCAGTTCTATTATAAGAGTGAAGAGGAAATGCGAGCCCTGTTCCCAGGCCATCCGGAGGCCGCCGACAATACAGTCCGTATCGCGGAGCGGTGCAATGTGGAGTTTGAATTCGGCAAAACCAAGCTGCCGCATTTTGATACGCCGAACGGACAGGAGAACACGGCGTTTTTCCGTGACAAATGCTACGAGGGCCTTTACCGGCATTACGGCGAGAATCCCGCAAAGGAACTGGTTGAGCGACTGGAATATGAGCTAAACACCATTGAGCATATGGGGTACGTTAATTACTACCTGATCGTCTACGATTTTGTACGCTATGCGAAGGAAGCCGGTATCCCGGTGGGGCCGGGAAGAGGCTCCGGCGCGGGCAGCCTTGCGGCGTACTGCATCGGGATTACGGGAATCGATCCCATTCGGTACAATCTGCTGTTTGAGCGCTTTCTCAACCCCGAGCGTGTCAGTATGCCGGACTTTGATATCGATTTTTCCGACGAACGCCGTCAGGAAATGATCGAATACGTCGTGCGGAAATACGGAGCGGACCATGTTGCCCAGATTGTCACCTTCGGCACCATGGCGGCGCGGGGCTCCATCCGCGATGTGGGCCGCGCTATGGCGGTTCCCTACGCGACGGTGGACGGGGTCGCGAAGCTGGTGCCGATGGAACCCAATATCACGCTGGAAAAAGCGCTCAAAGCTTCCGCCGATTTAAGGCAGCGCTACGACACCGACCCACAGATTCACGAGCTGATCGATATGGCGAGAAAGCTGGAGGGGATGCCGCGCAACGCTTCCACCCACGCCGCGGGCGTCGTCATTACGGACAGGCCGGTCGCGGAGTATGTGCCGCTTGCCAAAAACAACGATTCCGTAGTCACGCAGTATACCATGACCACGCTGGAGGAGCTCGGTCTGCTGAAAATGGACTTCCTTGGCCTGCGCAACCTCTCCGTCATCCGCGACGCACAGGACATGATTGCCGCACAGCGGCCGGGCTTTCAGATCGAGGACATTCCGCTGGACGATAAAAAGGTGTACGCCATGCTTTCCAGCGGCGCGACCGACGGCGTATTCCAGTTTGAATCCGCCGGAATGCGCAGCGTCATTATGCAGCTGAGGCCGGAATACATCGAAGACCTCATCGCGGTCATTTCACTTTATCGCCCGGGGCCGATGGAATCCATTCCGCGCTATGTTGAAAACCGCCATCATCCGGAAAGGGTTTCTTACCGTCATCCGCTTCTTAAGGATATTCTGGACGTTACCTACGGCTGCATCGTTTATCAGGAACAGGTGATGCAGATTTTCCGTACGCTGGCGGGCTATTCGCTGGGGCGCGCGGATATCGTGCGCCGTGCGATGAGCAAGAAAAAAGCCGCTGTAATGGAGAGGGAACGGGAAATCTTTCTCTACGGTCTGACCAACGAAAAGGGAGAAGTTGAAGTGGACGGCTGTATCCGCCGGGGCGTGGATGAGCCGACGGCAAAAGCCATCTACGGCGAAATGGAAAGCTTCGCGTCCTACGCCTTCAACAAATCTCACGCCGCGGCCTACGCTCTGCTGAGCTATCAGACCGCCTGGCTCAAATGCTTCTATCCGCGCGAATATATGGCGGCGCTGATGACAAGCGTGCTGGACAACAATAATAAGCTGGCGGCTTACATAGCTGAGTGTATGCGCCTGGGTATCCGCGTGCTGCCGCCCAACGTTAACCAGAGCGGCGTCGGTTTCACCGTTGTGGGGAAGGACATCCGTTTCGGTTTGTTAGCCGTGAAAAATCTGGGCAGGGGATTCATTGTCAGTACCCTGCGCGACCGGAAGGAAAACGGGCAGTATACCACGTTTTACGGCTTCTGCAAGCGTATGTACGGCGAACTGAACCGGCGCGCGCTGGAAAGCCTGATTAAATGCGGGGCGCTGGACGGCCTTGGTGTCAACCGCAGGCAGATGCTGACCAGTGTCGGCAATATCATGGATTATCTCGACGACGACAAGCGCCGCAATGTGGACGGCCAGATGGGTTTTTTCGACACCCCTGCCCAAACGGTGGACGATGAGGTGTATTCCATAGCGGACATGCCCGATTTCAGCGCCGGCGACAAGCTCTCTATGGAAAAAGAAGTGACCGGCATGTATCTTTCCGGCCATCCCATGGCAGAATATATCAATCAGTATGACGCAGTCCACGCAAGCCGCACCGGCGATATCCTTGACGACGCAAGGGAGGACGGAGGACGCTTTCATGACGGCGATACGGTGACACTTCTCGGAATTATTGCCGGCGTAAAAATGAAAGTGACCAAGAGCAACACCACGATGGCCTTTGTTACGTTGGAAGATATGTTCGGCTCTATGGAGGTTCTGGTTTTTCCGAAAATCCTCGCCCAGTATGCCGAATGGATCACGGAAGGGAAAATCGTGAAGATGTTCGGAAGAATCAGTATGCGCGAAGACGAAGAGGCCAAGCTGGTCTGTGAGTCGGTCGGTCCCGCTCCTTCTCTTCGCGCGGGTTCGGAAAAAAGTGCGGGAACCGCAAAGCCTGCGCATCCGGGGCTTTACATCAAAGTGCCGGAGGAGCAGTCGGAGCTTTATGACCGGGCCAAAAAATACCTTGCCGTTTTTGACGGCAGAACGCCGCTTTATATTTACTTTGTCAATACCAAAAAGCTGGTGCGGGCTCCCTTTTCCATGTATGTCAGCGTCAACGATATTTTGGTGCGGGAATTAAAAAATCTGCTTGGAGAAAAAAATGTGGCAGTTGTAAAGGAAATACAACAATAATCCATATAGCAGATACTTTTGTCCATATTCTTCTTCGCCTGATATACTATAATTTAGATATGGCAAAGTAACGAATTTAGGGGGTATCATCATGAATGCAAAAACAATTGCGGTTCTGACCAGCGGGGGAGATGCGCCGGGAATGAACGCAGCTGTCCGTGCAGTAGCAAGAACCGGTATTTCTTATGGTATGAGAGTTATGGGCGTACGCAGAGGCTTCAATGGCCTTTTGAACCGCGACGTCTTTGAAATGAATCTGCGCAGTGTTTCCGATATTATCCATCACGGCGGTACGGCTTTGTTTACGGCACGCAGCCCGGAATTCAATACTCCGGACGGTGTAAAAAAGGCAGCCGACAATTGCCGTGACATGGGGATTGAGGGCATCGTGGTAATTGGCGGAGACGGTTCTTTCCGCGGGGCGCGCGACCTTACCAAAGAAGGAATTCCCTGTGTAGGCGTGCCGGGTACGATTGACAACGACATTGCCGCCAGTGAATATACCATTGGCTTTGACACCGCCATGAACACGGCGGTAGAAATGGTTGACCGTCTTCGCGATACGACCGAGTCGCATGATCGCTGCAGTGTTGTAGAAGTAATGGGCAGGAAATGCGGCGATCTGGCACTTCAGACCGGAATTGCGGTCGGTGCAACGACCATCCTTGTTCCGGAAGTTCCCTTCGATTTTCAGACGGACATCATTAACCGTATGATGTTTACCCAGAAAACGGGTAAAAAGCATTTTATCATTGTGGTGGCCGAGGGCGTTGGTGGAGTAGACAAGCTGGCAAAGGATATTGAAGAAAAAACAGGGATCGAAACCAGGGCTACGGTACTTGGCCATGTCCAGCGCGGCGGTTCGCCCACGCTCCGCGACCGTGTTGCGGGCAGCGTGATGGGATTTCACGCGGCCGATCTTCTGTACAAAGGCCGGGGTAACAGGGTCGTTGTGATGCAGAATGGCAAGATCGTTGATCTGGATATTACGGAGGCGCTTGAGATGGAGCGCGTTTTTGACAAGAGTTTGTACGACATAGCGCTAAAAATTTCAATCTGATTTAAAGTTAATAAAAGGAGTTCCGTCAGAAAAACGGAACTCCTTTTATTTTTGCGGATTATGTTCACAAGAAATTTCAGCGGAAAGAGTATGATGAGGGTTTTCCGAAACCACCTTTGCTGCCTGAAACAATGCGTTGAACAAATCTGTTTCATACTGTGTGGACAGCGTATCCAGCTTGGAATAAACCTCGCCTTCATAGGTGGCGACATATTTGGGCGGAAGCCTGTTCAATGCGTAAGAAGCGATATCCATCCGGCATTTTTCGCATTTACAGCAATCCAGCTTATCGATTACCTCGTCCATTTTGGTCAAAAGCAGGGATTCCATCAGATTTTTCAGTTTTACTCCCATACAGATCTACCTTTCCTTCAAATTGCCCGTTTAAAGCTATTTTATTCTATCATTATTGGAAGTATTTGTAAATGATTTTCGGAAACATGCTGTTCTCTTTTTCAAGCGACGGAAAAATTTCATTGATATTTCCTTACGCCTTTGATATGTAAGTAACGGATGGTACTGTAAAAATAGCTGCTCAGCGGCCGCATGTATGCGTCGTACGTATGGGCGGCTATGAAAATATCCTGCTCCGTGATGTCTACAACCACGGGGGAATGGTAAAAGTGGTTTTCGGCGTTGCCGAGCTGCACAATGTCCCCAACCTTCAGGGAACTTACGTCAACCTGCTCCGCGTAAGGTCCCGCTTCCTTGTTTGTCGTCAGGAAATTAAAAAGATATTGAACGCCGCTCCAAGAGGGGGTACGGTCATTGCTGCTTTTGTAGTACCAGCCGAAAATGGGGGTGTAATTCATCACCCTGCTTCCGGCATAGATGCACTGCGAGGCAAAATTGGTACAGTCGCCGCCCATTTTATCGAAATTCATAAAGGCGCGGTTCCTCAAAAGAGCCCACGTTTTGGCGTATTCGGTCACCTGTTCCCGGTTATACGGTATCTCGACCAGCATAAGGATGCACCTCTTCCAATTATGATTCTTATCAAATCTTATGATGCATCCGCCCATGGCATGACAAAACGTTCAGCCTTTTCCGCGATACCGGATTTTGCGATAGAAATAGGAGAGAAACTGCAATGCGGTGCCGGCGCAAAGCCCGATGGCCATCCAGGTGAACAGGGATAAAAGGCCGGCCAGGTCCTCCCACCCGCTTCTGCTCCCCAAAAATGTCCGGAACATAGTAAGAT
>UREO01000168.1 GCA_900546895.1 uncultured Oscillospiraceae bacterium | reverse complement strand
GATGTTGCAGCTGAGCAGGAAATGCACGGTCTTTCGGATGTTCTCGTAAATGCCCCTGCCTTCGCGTACAGCGGTCACAATCGTTGCGAAGTTATCATCCGTCAGAACCATATCCGAAGCCGCCTTGGCCACGTCAGTGCCGGAAATGCCCATTGCACAGCCGATGTCCGCGGCGCGCAGCGCGGGGGCGTCGTTTACGCCGTCCCCCGTCATGGCGACCACTTCGCCGTGGGACTGGAACGCGCGTACGATGCGTACCTTGTGTTCCGGAGAGACGCGGGCAAACACGGCGTAGTCGTAGATCCTTTTTTCAAGCTCCTGCTGGCTGAGTCTGTCTAACTCCGTGCCGGTGATGACACGGCTTTTTCCGTCCATAATGCCGAGCTGCTTCGCAATCGCCGCCGCGGTGGCGGCGTGGTCTCCGGTGATCATAATGGGCCGGATGCCGGCCTTGCGGCATAAATCCACAGCGGGCTTTACCTGCGGACGGGGCGGATCGATCATTCCGATCAGGCCGCAGAAGGTCAGGCCGCGTTCAATATCTTCGTCCGGGTCCGGCAGAAAGTCGATATCCCGGTAGGCAACGCCGATGACGCGCAGCGCGCGGGAAGCCATTTCCTCGTTCTGCCGCGGCGCTCCGCCCGTACAGTGCGTGAACAGGATGTCGGGAGCGCCCTTGGTGATAATCCGGTAACGCCCGCCGCCCAGGCGGTGTACGGTCGTCATCATCTTGCGCTCGGAGCTGAACGGGATTTCCATTACGCGGGGATACTGTCCGTCGAGCCGTTTCTTTTCGGTGGGAGCGGCAGAGACGATCGCCGCTTCGGTCGGGTCGCCGTGAATCGTGCTCCCGCTGACCGTACAGTTGCAGCAGAGCGATGCAAGGCTCAAAAGAAAATCCCCCTGAGTCGAGTGGATCGGGACGGTTCCGCCGGAGCCCCTCAGCTCCACCACGGTCATCCGGTTCTGTGTCAGGGTACCGGTTTTATCGGAGCAGATCACACTGGCGCTGCCGAGTGTTTCCACAGCGGGCATACGCCGCACAATACTCCTTTTTGCCGCCATGCGGCGTACGCCGATCGCCAGCACAATGGTGACAACCGCGGGAAGACCCTCCGGAATCGCCGCCACGGCCAGGCTGATGGCAATTAAAAACATTTCCAATGGTTGAACGTGCTGAAACAGGCCCATAATAAAGATGACAAAGCAAATGACCAGGGCGCCGATTCCAAGCCAGCGCCCCGTCTGGGCCAGCTTGCGCTGCAGCGGGGTCTGGGGAGCCGACTGGGTGTTGATCATATGCGCAATTTTCCCTACCTGTGTTTCCATCCCGATCGCCGTAACGATACCGGCGCCGTGCCCCGAAGCAATGGAGCTTGAGGAAAACAGCAAATTGTGGCGGTCGCCGAGAGGGGTGTTGGCGGAGCAGGTCATGTCGGCGCGCTTTCTACTCGGCAGGCTTTCTCCGGTCAGGGCGCTTTCCTCCGCTTTCAGGTTGACGGCTTCGGTCAGCCGCAGATCGGCCGGGACAAGATCGCCTGCGTTCAGAAGGACAAGATCGCCGGGAACCAGGTCCTTTGCCTCAATCAGCGCTTCCGAGCCCGCGCGTACCACGTGGGCGTGCGGACTGGACATCTTTTTGAGCGCTTCGATCGATTTTTCCGCCCTGCTTTCCTGTATTAGGCCCATCATCGCGTTCACTGTAACGATTACAAGAATGATGATGGAATCAATATAATCGTTGTCCTTCTGCAAAAAGGAAGTCACAAACGAAATTCCGGCCGCCACCAGCAGGATGATTACCATAAAGTCTGAAAACTGCGCGAAAAACCGCAGCAGAACGCTCTTCTTTTTCGGCTGCTCCAGCTCGTTCGGGCCGTACCTGCTCCGGCGCTCTTCCGCCTGGGCCGGCGACAGGCCCGTCTTTATATTGGTACCAATTTTTTTTGCACATTCTTCTTTTGTAAGACTCTGCCAATCCAATCCTATCAACCCCCTGTTATGGTTAAGTATATTCGCGCATTTCTCAAAATATGGTAGTATCGTCCAACGATAATACTTTCCACAGCAATTCCATTTCAGTTTGCGAGACGAAACGCGTTCCTCCCCCCGCCGAAGGCGGGGGGAGGAACGCAACCTTGCTGCGGAATCAACTGGAAATGCTGTAGGACAGTCAGACGGAAGGGAGGAAAAAGAGAGGATGAATCCGGATTTTCTGATCCTGAATTTTATACAGAGCCATTTTCACAACGGCTTTACGGATTTCTTTTTTCCCGCCGTTACCGTGCTGGGAAACGCGGGATTTATATGGGTTGTGGCCGGTATCTGCCTGATTTGCTCCAAAAAATACCGTCCGTACGGGGTAATGCTTCTGGCTGCTCTGATGCTGACGCATACGGTCGGGGAAGAAATCCTGAAGCCGCTAATCGCCCGTCCGCGCCCGTTCAGCGTGATCTGCGGATACAGGCTGCTGATTGCCGCGCCGCACGGGTATTCTTTTCCGTCGGGTCACGCCGGCTCTTCTTTTGCGGCGGCGTTCATCCTGTGCAGGGCAAACCGTAAATTCACGGTCCCTTCTTTTTCCCTTGCACTGCTGATTTCCGTTTCACGCGTTTTTTTATTTGTACATTACCCATCGGATGTTTTTGCGGGAGCAATACTAGGAGTATTATGTGCCTCTTTTATTTGTTTTCTGTATAAAAAGACTTAAATCGTTTTTAATTCTAATATACAAGATATGCCTGAAAAAGTAAAAAAAACCAAAGATATTGCGGAAAAATAATTTTCGTCAAGAAAGGCAGCGTTTTCAGCTTGCATATCTGACAAAATTGAATTATCATTAAACTAGTTTGTGGTCATATTTCACACAAAAAGGAGGGGAACAATGAGAAGATGCGTAGGGAATATTGAGCTGTGCGGCAACAGTCTGAAATATTACGTTTATGGTAGCCGCAGCACGGGCTTCGGGGTGGAAATCACCGTGACCCGTGTAGAAAAAGCTGACCAGATAGTGTCACATGATTTGGGAACGGCGATGAGTGTGGCGCAACAGCTGCAGAGGGGTTCGGTTTTTCCAATCAATTTAAGCGAAATAATCGAAGACTTTCAATTTGAGGCGGATTCCGATTGACAAAAAAGCTGTGCTATTCTATACTAATGACAAATTCAAACAAAGGAGAAAAAGCTTATGAAATATGTTTGTAATGCATGCGGCTATGTATACGACCCCGCGGTAGGCGATCCGGACAACGGCATCGCTCCCGGAACAAAATTTGAGGACCTGCCCGACGACTGGACCTGCCCTACGTGCGGGGTCGGCAAGGATATGTTTTCTCCGGAATAACTGAAAAGGAAGAATGTCATTAGAATGGGTGCAATCAAACTCAAAAGCAATGTTTATTCAGTCGGTGTGCTGAATCCGTCACTGCGCGTTTTTGACATTATTATGGAGTCGTGTTATGGCACCAGCTATAACGCGTACCTCATTACGGGTGAAAAGAACGTTCTGATCGATACGGTACACGCTCCGTTTTTCGACGAGTACTTGAGTAACATTCAAAGTGTCATCGATATTTCAAAAATTGATTATCTGATAATGGACCACACGGAACCGGACCATTCCGGCAGTGTTGGAAAGCTGCTCGAAATGAATCCCAATATTACGGTTTACTGTACGGCGGCGGCAAAGATGTATCTTTCCGCCATTACCAACCGGGACTTTCAATGCGTCACTGTAAAACAAGGAGATAAGCTTCCGATCGGAGGGGAGGAGCTTGAGTTTATCATAGCGCCTCTTCTTCACTGGCCGGATTCCATGTTTGTCTACATGGGTTCGGAAAAGACGCTGTTTACCTGCGACTTTCTGGGGACGCATTACTGCGAGCCCACTATGCTTGATACGACCGTCCATTATCCGGACAAGTACAGCGAGCAATTCAAACATTACTACAATTGCATTTTCGGGCCGTTCAAGCCCTATGTTCTGGCCGGGCTTGACAAGATAAAGGACCTTCCGATTTCGTTGGTCTGTCCCAGTCACGGCCCCTGTCTTACCGAAAGCATTCAGAAATGCGAGGAGCTTTACCGGGAGTGGAGCACTCCCGTCCCGCATGAGAAAAAAAAGGTCGGTATCCTTTACGCTTCCGCTTACGGATGCACTGCGAAGCTGGCCGAAGCGGCCTACGACGAATTGAAAAAAGACGAGAAGCTGGATGCGAAGCTGATCGATGTCGTCTTTGCGCCGCTTGAAGAGGCAGCGAAGCTGGTCAACGAAGCGGATGCTCTGCTGATCGGTTCCTGTACCATTAACCGCGACGCGCCGAAAGTGATCTGGGATATTCTGGCCAGCGTGGACGCGATCAACACCAAACAAAAACCGGTCGGGGCGTTTGGTGCTTATGGCTGGAGCGGCGAAGCCGTTCCGATGATGAAATCCCGTATGGAACACCTGAAGCTCCGGTTTATCGGAGAAGGCTTCCGTGTTCTTTTCAGTCCTACGGAGGACGATCTGACGGCCATGAGGGCGTACGCGAAAGAAATCGTATCCAACATGAAGTAAAAAATCCGGGAGTGCTGATTTGTCAGTCACTCCCGGATTTTTCTTTTTTGTCCTGTCGGTACCGTTTGGAAATTTTGCGGTAAGCAATCGCGCCGATCAGGCTGGCGGCCGCCGTGATGGAATAAATGATGACCGCGATCCTGTAATCCTGCATCCCCAGCGCGTTGCCTGTGATTGTAGAGGTGATCACGGAGGGAATCCGCGCAATACTGGTCAGAATTAAAAAGGTTTTCAGCTTCATGGACGTAAGCCCGATAAAATAGGTCATAAGGTCCTTCGGGGTTCCCGGAATCAGGAACGCGAAAAATACGATGAAGTTCAGATTTCCGCTGTATTTCATAAAGCGCAGGGAATGAATTTTTTCCCGGCTGATAAACGCTTCCGCCAACCTGTTCCCCAAAAGCTTTGTGAACAGGAAAATAACGGACGAGCCGACCGCCGCTCCGGCAAGGCACAGCAGGGTGCCCTCCAGAGTACCGAAGGCATATCCCGCGCCGACCTCCATCGGTTCGCCGGGGATAATGGCAAAGATGATCTGCAGGACCATCATACCGACGAAGGCAAATCTTCCCGCCACCCCGTGCAGGTTGACCCACACGCGGAACTGCTCCGGGTTGGAGATGGTGTCGATCAGCGGCCTCCAAAGCAGCGCGGTGGCTGCCGCGAACAAAAGGAGCAGCACGGAAACGGAAACGATGCCGGTGATTTTTCTTTTCTCTTCGTATTCCTTTTGATTTTCAGTGTTTATAATTTCAGGTTCCTCCCAAAATATTTTTAAGGATCGGTTTTTACCGGCACAGTGCGGCCCGGAGGAGCGCATAGCGGTGTTTTTGGATAGAAAAGGCGGCCGGTCCGTGAGCCGGCCGCCTTCCTGTATTGATATGCTGTATTTGCCTGATTATACGGCTTGTTATTGATTCCAACCCAGTTTTTCCACCAGTTTTCCGGTTTCACCGGAGTTGATCAAAAAGTTGTAGCTGTTTGAGTACAGGTAAATACTGCCTTCGTATCCGTTCAGCAGGGTTTTCAGTTTGCCATCCTTTATCTGAAGAGGCGACTTGTATTCAATCACCAGATAAGAGGAATCGTCGACGAATTTTCCGTTGTTCAGCTTGCCGTTGCCCAGATTGCCGTCCAGATAATCCTGCCGCATGGCATCTAGCAGTTCCTTTTTGGTGTTCAGGTCCGGTGCGAAGGTGGTGTTGTCCTCTCCGTTCCGTCTGTCCAGATCGACGCTTTTGATGTACTCCGGCTCAACGTAAAACAGGAGGTCCTGCGTTTCTTTGTATTCTCTGGTATCGGCGATTTCGCCCAGCGGGGAAATGGTGTTTCCCTGTCCGTCCTCCTTGTATTGCAGATAATAGGTTCTGTTTACGATGCCGCCGTTTTTCAGATGATAGGTAAACGTGAAGGCAGTGCCGTTCCTGCCGGTCAGGCAATAAGGATAAGAATGGTCTCTTTTGTCCTGTGTGATTTTCTTATGGAATTTGGTTACCTTCTCAATATTGGCCTTTTCCGTCAGTGTCGGCATAACGGAGGTAAGGACGCGGTGATTTGCGTCAAGAATCTGTCCGCCGTTATTCGTGTAGGGGTCCTCTATGGTGACGCTTGCCACGTCCTCCGCCAGAGGAACGCGGGTGTCGTAGCCCAAAGCGCCCGTGGCAAGAAAAGCATAAGCGACCACAAACACGGCAATGAAAAAGCCGTACCCGACAAAGCTCTTTTTCAGCTGCTTAAACCCGCGGGAATAAATGGTCTCCGTCACAATATGCGCGGCAAGGGACCCGGCGATCAGGCCGATAAAGAAGTTCCCGGCGCTTTCCGTTCCGGTCTGGAGCAGCAGCCCCAGACCGAGGCCTGTCACAGCGGTGATCATGAAACGGATCACATTTTTGGGAAGGGAAAAGGCAAAACTGCTTTCGGCGCATTCGCTGCGGCGTTTCTTGTAGAGAAGGACGGTGCCTGCCAGAAGCACAAGGGTAAATACGATCCACCAGATATAAAAGCCCGTATCGACAGCCCAAACCCCGTTGCCAGGCTGGCTTCCGTTCATAATGTACGGCATGAAAGCGGCCATATAAGGAGAAACCGCAGTCAGAATAAGAGAGTTTACGGTTAATCCTGAATTCAGGCCGGGCAAAAGTGCGGAAGCAAACCGGTCGCCCAGAAAAATCAGAAGAGGATATGCCGCGTTAATGCCCAGCAGGGACAGGATCATGTC
>UREO01000167.1 GCA_900546895.1 uncultured Oscillospiraceae bacterium | reverse complement strand
ATATTTATGGGAAACGTAAGCCCGGTTGGTTCCCTGTTTGGATTGTGCGGAAAGGTGAGTGGTATTAATGCCAAATGAATTAACGCCGCAGGAAATTGTGGAAAAACTTTTATATCTTGATTCTCACATAGAATCTGATAATGACATACGCGTTTTATCCGCTGCCGCCTCCATCGTTCGCCAGTATGCAAACGGCGAGCTAAGGTTGGTAGTGCATTGTAAAAAATGCGAATTCTGGGAAAACGACGGTGTGCACATTTGCGGAATGTGCCGCAACCCAAATGTCGGCAGCGTAAAAATGGATACCGATTTTTGTAGTTTCGGCGTGAGAAAGGACGGGGCGGAATGAAAGATATTGTAATTACCATAAATGAAGACGATATTGCAAAATTAGTTATTGAAAAAATTGCTTCTTCTATGGCAAGGACATATAGTGCGGAATCGTCTGATACAAAATGGGGAATTAGAAAAGGTGTAGAACAGTCTGTGAAAGATTATGTCTATTCCCACAAAGATGAAATAATCGAAAAAATTGTAGATAGGGCTTCTACAGAATTAGTGAAAAAAGGACTTCCAAAATTAATCGAGAGGATGAATGATAACAATGCCTGACATTCTCCAAACCATCCGCGATACATACGCTGAGAATCCTGCCGCCGCGCTCAATTTATTACCGACACTGTTTAAGCAGTACGACGAGGGATTAATTAAGGTGCTGCCGTGCAAGGTGGGAGATAAAGTAACCGCCAAAGTCTTACGGCCCTACAATGGGCATGAATTGTCAATTCAGGGAGAAGTCACAGACATTGAACTGGTGTTTAGGGTGCAATACGATTCATACCGGCATGTTGACTTTTTAGCATCTGATTATGGAAAAACTGTATTTCCACGCGAAGCCGCCGAGAAAGCATTGGAGCGTAAATTATGAGCGAAGCAGCCAAGAAAGCATTGGAGCGTGACACATGATTACTCTACCCATCAAAAAGAAATGGTTTGACATGATCTCTTCCGGAGAGAAACGTGAGGAATACCGAGACCTTACTCCGCATTACAAAAGCCTGTTTTACAAATATCTGCGTACTCCAGTGAGAGTGCGTTTCAGAAACGGGTATCGACTCGACAGTCCATCGATCGAGCGGACAGTAATTCCGCGCATTGGCACCGGGCGCCCAGAATGGGGAGCTGAACCGGGTAAACATTATTTTGTGCTTGCGATACAGGAGGAGCGTGACGGATCATGAATTGTCATATCCCGGCAAAGCACGCCGTATCGCGCAAAGAAGCAAAAGTTTTGAATGAATACCTTGATAGCCAAAAAGAAACCACCATGCGCCGCATATTCAAAATCATGTGTGTGGCGCTGCACCAGAAGTATAATTTTGGCCATGACCGGTTGGCAGAACTATTATGTGAAATATCAAATCTATCGGCAGAGGCAGAAAATGACGAAATATTCTGGAATCACATAGACCGGGTGATTAAAGAATTAAAACTGCCGTTTGACAAGGAGGACATATGATTGCAAAAGAATACATAGAGCAGTACGGGCAGCTTTTGGGTGAGGTCGAGGACATTGAGCATAAACTCGCCGATCTGTGCAGCGAGCCCACAACGGAGCAGTTTGACGCGGTTCAAGGCTCAAGCAAAGAGGTTCCATACCAGAAGCACTCTGTTGCGCTCCACGGTTTCGTACAAGCCCCGGAAACGGTCATAGCAAGAAAAGTACTCACTGAAATTTATAATGGCAAACTGGAACACTTGTACGCAATTATTGCGGAAATTGAGAAAATGCTTGACGATATTGAGGACGTCAAGGCGCGGCGGATAATTCGCATGAGGTATCTGGACGGGCTGGAATGGAACGATATTGCGGATAAGTTGGATGACGGAAGCACAATGGACAGCGTTAGAATGTACGCAAAAAGATTTATGGAAAAAATCTCATAAATGTTCGGTATGTTCGTTGTCAATATGCTACACTTAGTATAGTTAAAAGTATATCCAAAGGGAGTTGACAATGCCAGTGAAAAAGATCACAGGCTAATTGCTTATAGGGAAATAGTTCCTCCTTTCATAGCGCCCCAAGAATCAGCATTATCCGCTGTGAGGGGCGCACAATATGTCAGCCGTAACCTCAAGCGAGATTACAACGGTGCATGGAGCCGAGGTTGACGCCAAATGGATTTATCAATTTCCATTGCCCCTATGCCTTTGCGTGTGCTAGGGGAAAAAATTAACAGATCAGCCTTTGCTTAATTGTGAGGGCTGATTCTATTTTGAGGTATCGTATACATTTTGGTACGATACCATTTTTAGGAGGCATAACATGGCACACAGAGCAGACCGCGCCAATTCTCAATACACGCAGATTCATTACAGGCCGAAACATTTCAAGACGCTCAAACTCTTTGCGTGGCTGACTATCGTACTGCTTTCGCTCTGCGTGGTTGCACTGGCCGTGTCATGAAACCGTGCCATTATAAACCGACATTCAATGCCAGAGTGTTTGGAGCGGCGGAGAAGCGGGCGGATGCATACTGGAAGAAACGCAAGAAAGATATGGAGCGAGGTGGTGAACCGTGTGGCGAAAGGAAAATATCAAAAGTGGCTGACACCGGACGGGCACACCCTTCTGGAAGCCTGGGCACGGGACGGCCTGACCGACGAGCAGATCGCACATAACATGGGAATCCGTCGTTCTACTTTGGCCGATTGGAAAACGAAGTATACGGACATTTCGGACGCCTTAAAAAAAGGCAAGGAAGTTGTCGACGTTGAGGTCGAAAATGCCCTGCTGAAACGGGCCAAGGGCTTTGAATTTACTGAAACCAAAATTGAGCAAAGCCCAAAGGATGGCCGCAAAGTAACGATCATTAAACGGTTGGTCCCTCCTGAAACCGCCGCCGCGATCTTCTGGCTGAAAAACCGCAAGCCGGAACAGTGGCGGGAGAAGCAGGTAGAGCAGGGCGGCCCGTTGGACGCTGAGGATGATCCGATCACGAAGTCGCTCAAGGAGGATTTTTCTAAATGAGTTTTTCCGCAAAGCAAAAAGAGATCCTTCATTTTCCTTACACCGGTAAATCCGCGCTGATCTGCGACGGCGCGATCCGTTCCGGCAAGACGTCCGTCATGTCGCTGTCATTTATTTTGTGGGCAATGGGTAACTTTTCCGGACAGAATTTCGGCATTTGCGGCAAGACGGTTATTTCCGCCGAACGAAACGTCGTGAAACCGCTGATGGGGATTAAATACCTGCGGGAACAGTTTTCTTTGCGCTTTGCAAATCACGTCCTGACGGTTTCCAGAGGGCGCAAGACCAATACGTTTTATGTCTTCGGCGGCAAAGACGAAGCGTCCTATATGCTGATTCAAGGCATTACTCTGGCGGGTGTCCTGCTGGACGAAGTCGCTTTGATGCCGGAATCGTTCGTCAATCAGGCTTTGGCTCGCTGTTCCGTGGAGGGTTCTAAGTATTGGTTCAGCTGCAACCCGGAAGGGCCGTTTCACTGGTTCTATCGGGAATGGATTTTACAGCCGGAAAATCATAATGCAGAGCACATTCATTTTCTGTTGGATGATAACCCGTCGCTCAGTGCAGAGAAAAAACAGGAGTATTACAACAACTACTCCGGCGTTTTTTACGACCGGTACATCCTCGGAAAGTGGGTAGCTGCTGACGGTCTGATTTATCCCGACGTTGCGAACGGACAGGGCATTGTGGAGCCGGAGGAACGGCAGTATGTGAAGTATTGCATTTCCATCGACTATGGCACGTTGAATCCGTTCTCTGCGGGATTGTACGGCCTGAGTAAAGGCGTTTGGTATCGGTTCGACGAGTATTACCATTCCGGCAGGGAAACGCGCAGACAGCTTACCGACGCGGAGTATTACACGGAATTGGAGCGTTTGGCCGGGAAACGGTTTATCAGCGAGATCATTATCGACCCGTCCGCCGCATCCATGATAGCCGAAATTCGAAAGCACGGGCGGTTTTCCGTTCGCGGTGCTGACAACGACGTTGTGGACGGGATCCGCGAGACGGCCGCGGCATTCAAGTCCGGCCGGCTTAAAGTCTGCAATAATTGTTCCGGTGCGATCATGGAATTCAGCGCCTACAAGTGGGACGATAAAAAGCAGGAAGATAAGCCGGTCAAAGAGAACGACCATGCAATGGACGAAATCCGGTATTTTGTAAATACGGTTATGGTCCATCATGGCGGCACAACGATAGGGTGGTGATAATTTGCAGTCTCTAACAATCGACTTCAATAACATAGTGCAGCTCCGGTCCGTGATTCAGAACTACATGTACTCTGAAAACTGCGCCTATCAGCGGATGAAAGCACAAGCCGAGGATGGTTTTAAATACTACGACAATCACGGCAGAATCAAGGAAACCGGCGCCGCCTATGTGGACGAGGTCAATTCCTTTCTGAAGCATATCGGAAGATCGCCGCTGCATTCTGCCAACAACAAAATCAGCATGAACCGGCACCGCGTCGTCGTGGATCAGAAAATCGGCTATCTGTTCAGTACGCCGCCGCAGTTCGATTTACCGGCAGACGATACCGAAACCGGCGACGACAAGACGCTGAAATCCGTCAACGACACCGTCGGGACGCAGTGGCCGAAAGTTATTAAGCAGCTCGGCACCGACGCTTCCAATGCTGGCCGGGCATGGCTGACATACTGGCAGGACAGCGATACCGGTAAATTTGATTATTGGTTTGTGAACCCGCTGACGTGCATCCCGATATACGACCGCAGCACGGTCAAGAAAAAGCTCCTGTATTTTCTCCATGCCTACGACTATAACGATGACAACGGCAAGTCTGTGACGCGGTATGAGGTGTGGAGCGACAAACAGGTCGCTTATCTAATCAAGCCGGAGGATCGCGGCGGAGTAAAAGCAATCGTCAATTTCGAAGTTCTTCCGGATGGCACATGGAACATTCAGCCACACAATTACGGCCGTATTCCGTTCATCGAATTCCGCAATAATGCCCACGCCGACAACGACCTGATTATGTACAAGGACATCATCGACGCTCTCGACAAGCTGGTTTCCGGCTTTGCGAACGACTGCGACGACATTCAGGAAGTCATCTGGGTGCTGAAAAACTACAATGGCGAAAAAAAAGTACCCGTCTACGACAAAGACGGCAAGGTAGTCGCCAATGAGGATGGCAACCCGGTCATGCGTCCAGTCGATGTGCCGCAAATGCTGAAATTGAAAAAATTCGTCACTGTGGACGACAAAGGTGGCGTCGACAAGATTCAGAATGAGATTCCGTACGAAGCCCGGCAGGCGTTCCGCAATATCCTGAACGAAGAATTTTGGACGTCGGCAATGGCAGTCAATCCGAATCCGCCGAGCGGCACGGGCAATCAGTCCGGCGTGTACATTGATTATCTGTACGGCCTGTTGGAGCTCAAGGGTGGCCTCATGGAAACCGAGTTCCGCAATTCCATTGACGAATTTCTGAAAGCCGTCCTGCATTACCTCGGCGCGGACGAAACAAAGCAGTTCGTCCAAACGTGGAAGCGCACAAAGCCGCAGAACGATACCGAAACGTCTCAGATTATTGCGCAGACGCCGGACACGGTCATGTCGGACGAAACCAAAACAAAAGTCCATCCGCTGATTACCGACTGGCAGGCTGAGCGGGCGCAGATTAAAAAGGAGCAGGGTCAGAAAATGCAGAACCTGCTTGACCAGTTCGGGCAGCAGGGGCATGAACATACCCCGCCCGGCGAACCGAAGCCGAATGCAGATGATGGAGGCGGTGCTTAATGCCCTCGTATTGGGAGCAGCGCGCCATTGACAGTATCGGCCGCATGGAATCCGCTGTGGACGGCGCTCTGCCGGAGCTGGTGAAATCATTCGAATCCGCCCGCCGTGACCTCAACGACACGGTGTTCCGCTTTTACGCCCGGTACGCCAAAAATAACAGCATCACGCTCGACGAGGCACAGAAAGTTCTTTCTCTTTCGGAATTGCGGGAGTTTCGGGATAGTCTGGATGAATTCGAGCAGCTTGCCAAAGATTCCATTGGCACGTTTAATCTTCAGGTCGATAACCTGTCCGTTAAAGCCCGTGTGACCCGCTACGAGGCGCTTTTAACTCAGTGCGATGGAGCATTGCAAAAACTCTATCAGGAGCAGCGGCGGCAGATTGAGAGCACGGCAACGCAGATTTACACCGAAGAGTATTACCGCCGCCTGTTCGACATCGAGCAGTACATGGGCTTTCAGTTCCAGTATTCCGCGCCGGGCAACGAAGCAGTCCGGAAGGTTCTTGCACAGCCGGTCCAGGGTATGGACATTTCAACTCGTCTTTGGAGGCAGGATATTGATACTGGTTTCCGCATTCGGCAGACGCTAAATAACATGTTCGTAACCGGCCGGCCGCCGCAGGACTTCGCCGCAGAGCTACAAAAGGTAATCGGCGCGGTCCAGACCAATCCGGACGGAACACCAGGAGGGACCGGAAAAAAATATGAAGCGTATCGGCTACTCTATAACGAGTCCGCGCATGCGGTCAATCAGGCACACTTACAGGCGTATCGGGATGATGGGCTGGACGAGTATGAGATTGTGGCCACGTTGGACAAGGCAACCTGTGAGATATGCGCACCGATGGACGGCAAACACTTCCCGGTGAGTAAAGCCATAGAGGGCGTCAACCATCCGAGTTTTCATGTGAATTGTGTACTCCCAGATACAAAAATAGCGTCGCCTGACGCGAACGCTATTATTCAAAGCTATTATTCAGGTGACATAATTAAGATTGCCACCTCTGATGGCAGAGGGCTTTCCGTCACCCCTAATCACATA
>UREO01000166.1 GCA_900546895.1 uncultured Oscillospiraceae bacterium | reverse complement strand
GAGTGAGAGGCTTTCCAGTCCGGGCAGAACCCTTGCATACAGGCGGGGAAGAAGCTCCTTCTGCCCGCTGTAAAGGGACAGGTCCTTACTTCCCGTCGTCAGAAGGATATTGCCGGGCATTTCTTTCAGCGCTTCGGCGCAGGCTTCATGAGTGGGATAGCGCAACCCGTTTTTCCGCCCCGGCGGCAGAATATCCGTATCCCGCTGCAGGCGCAGGCAAGGGATTCCGCTTTCCGCCGTACTGTTTCTGATGTTCTCCGAAACGGCGGTCGCAAAGGGATGGGTGGCGTCCACCACCGCGAGGAAATCCCCCGAACGGAGAAAGTGCTTCATTTCCTCCGGGGTCATCCTGCCCTGATGAACGGTTAGCCCCGGCCTTTTTTCCATGACCAGCTCCCCGTATTCCGTCGCTACGCAGACCGTGCATTCCAGTCCGTTTTCACACAGCAGCTCGGCCAGCCGACGGCCCTCCGTTGTCCCTGAAAAAATCAGTATCTGTTTCATAAGCGGTATCCTCTTTCGGTGATCAGCTTCCCGTCCTGAAGCCGCGTTTGGGAATTCCCGATAAAGACGGTGGTAAACATATTGACCTGCCGCTCCCTCAGTTCCTTTAAAGTGCAGGTGAATGTCCGGGTGCCCTCCCTGCCGATATTTTCCACATAGCCGCAGGCCCTGTTTTCCTCCAGTAGTTCCAGCAGGATGTCGCACGCCTTTTGCAGGTAATCCGCGCGCCGGCGGCTGGAAGGGTTATAGAGCGCAATACAGAAATCTCCCTGCGCCGCCAACCGCAGTCTTTTTTCAATCAGCTCCCACGGCGTCAGTAGATCGCTCAGGCTGATAACGCAGTAATCGTGGTTCAGCGGGGCGCCCAGACAGGCGGCGCCGCTGTTGGCGGCGGTAACGCCCGGAATCACCAAAAGCTCGCAATCCGGGTAATTTTCTCCAATTTCGTACATCAGCGACGCCAACCCGTACACTCCGGCGTCCCCGCTGCAGACCAGCGCCACAGTTTTCCCTTTCAGGGCTTCCTGAAAGCACATTTCGCACCGTTTTGCTTCCTGCGTCATCGGCGTGGAGAGCAGCTCTTTTTCCTGAAAGCGCTTTTCCAGCAGATTTAAATAGACCGGGTACCCGACGATCACGTCGCTTTCCTCCAGCGCCCGCACCGCCTGAAAGGTCATCATTTCTTCCGCTCCCGGTCCCATTCCCACAATATAAATTTTATGTTTCATCAAAGCTTACACTCCATTTTTTCTGTGCTATGGCCACTGTGATTCCGTTTTCGGCGTATTTTCTGACAAGAAACTTTCCGCCTTCCCCGCAGGCCGCCATTGCCGCGCGTTCACAGACATTGTCCACGCCCACCTGCTCCTCCACAAAGGCGGAGGAGGCAAACCCGCCGCCGACTGCTTTCAGCCTGTCCGCAGAAAAAGTCAGGAAAGGAAGGCCATGTTTCTCCGCAAATTCCAGTAACCCCTGCTCGTCCTTTTTCCGGTCTACCGAAGCAACAGCAGCCAGCGACTCCCGCCGCAGCCCGGCTTTCTTCCTCTGTTTTTCCACCGCTTCCTCTATTTCCGGAAAGGATTTCCCGCGCCTGCACCCGATTCCGAGTACAAAGGCCTTTGGGCAAAGCTGTAAATCCGCCTTTTCCGCATCCGCCGCAAAGGGGGAAACGATCACCGACGCCCTGCCGTCCACGGGGTAGGTTACCGGAGTGAGCTCCTTCGGCCAGCTTCCCGTACAGGAACCCGCGACCGCCATGGTGACGGGCTTCCCGGCAAGGAGCGCGGAAGAAACGTTGGCAATCCCGCCCCGGTTACAGACGGCCAGCCGGTTCCTGCGGGCAAAGACGTCCGCCGCAAACAACCCGTTTACATCGGTAGCGGTCGTAATGACCGGAACCGCGCCGGTCTTTTCCGCAATCCGTTCGGCCAGCCCGTTGGCTCCCCCGAAATGCCCGGACAGCAGCGGAATCACAAATCGGCCCGCTTCGTCCATAACCAGCACTGGGGAATCCTCCAGCTTATCCCTTACGGAAGGCGCGATCGCGCGCACGGCAATGCCACAGGCCCCGATAAAGAGCACCGCGCTGTGCTCCCGGAAGCGCTCCCCCGCCCACCGGGAAAGGCTTTCTTCCACATATACGGCTTCCCAATCATCCGGCAAAGCCCTGTGCTTGGTAGAAAGGGTGATCTCCATCTCCCGCGCAAGGCTGTTTCGGACCGTCTGCGCAAGAGCCGCTCCTTTCTCGGTAAAGCTGATGATACTGATTTTCATTCCCGTTTCCCTCGAAATTCCGTCTCAAAATCCGGCGCGTATAATCTGGAACGCTGGTAATTCTGATGCGCAACGGCGTCCCCGACCAGAATCAGCGCCGTTTTGGTGATTTGGTTTGCTTTCGCCGTTCCCTCCAGAGTGCCCACGGTACAGACACAGGCTTTTTCCTCCGGCCAGGTGGCCTTGTAAACAATAGCCGCAGGCGTTTCGGGCCGGTAACCGCCCTTTTGCAGCCTTTCGCTTAATTCCCGCAGCATCCCGGCGCTCAGGTAAATCGCCATGGACGCTCCATGCGCCGCCAGGCTTTCGATGCTTTCCCTTTCCGGCACCGGGGTTCTCCCCTCCATGCGGGTAATAATCAGGCTCTGGGAAACACCCGGCAGGGTATATTCCAGATTTAACGACGCGGCGGCGCCGAAACACGCGCTGACCCCCGGACAGCTTTCATAGGAGATACCGAGCGAATCCAGAACATCCATCTGTTCCCGCACGGCCCCGTAAACGCTGGGGTCCCCCGTGTGCAGCCGCACCGTGCTTTTCCCGCTTTGCTCCGCCCGGCGCATGACCGCAACGACCTCCTCCAGCGTCATTTTCGCGCTGTTATAGACGGCGCAGCCGTCCTTTGTATCCTGTAAAAGCTCCGGATTGACCAGAGAACCCGCGTAGATGACGACGTCCGCCGTCTGAAGCAGCCGTTTGCCCCTCACGGTGATCAAATCCGCCGCCCCGGTTCCGGCCCCCACAAAATAAATCATCGTTTCCCTCCCGTTTCCATGATTGTTTGAAGCAGCTCCTGTGCTCCTTCGCTTTTCGCCAGCTCCCCGAATTCGTTTGCGTAAAGAATGCATTCTGTCCGAATTCTTCCCGCCGCGCGCTGATTCAGGTAAAAACAGATTTTTCCCAGAAGGATTTCCATCGTTTTTTTCCGTTTCCCAGCGGTTTCCAGTATCCGCAGCGCTTCCTCCGTGGTGACGCAGTCAAGGATTCCCCCGGCGGTCTTTGCGGAAATGCCCGCCCGGATTCCGGCCGACGCCATCAGCTCCATCCGGCAGTCCCCTTCTTTGGAGTGGGTGTTCATCATTCCGCCGGAAAGCTTCACCAGCTTCCCGATATGCCCGGTCAGGAGCATCGCGGAAAATCCCGCCTCCGCCGCCAGATCGACGGTATTTCCGATAAAATTACTGCACTTGACGCTTTGGTCAAGATCATATCCGTAGGCGGTTTTCATAAAAGACTGGCCGTAATTCCCCGGTGTCACCGCCACCGCCCGGCACCCCTCTTCCTTTTTGACATTCAGCTCCACCCGGATGGTGTCGAGCAGCGCCTGGCTGCTCATCGGCTCTACAATCCCCGTGGTGCCGAGGATGGAAACGCCCCCGGCGATCCCCAGCCGGGGATTAAACGTCTTCTCCGCCAGCTTTTCCCCGCCGGGGACGGAGATTTCCACCCGGAGCCCGCCCCGGTAATCGGTCAGGCGGCAGATTTCCGCCACTTCCTTCGCGATCATTTCCCTCGGTACATGGTTGATAGCCGCGCTGCCGACCGGCTGATCCAGCCCCCGCTTGGTCACCCTGCCGACCCCTTCGCCTCCGTCGATCACGATTTGGCTTTCTTCTTCCGGCGACCGTTCCCGCCCGTTGAAAGTGACACAGGCAAAAACCAGCGCCCCTGTTGTAATGTCCGGGTCGTCCCCGCCGTCCTTTCTGACCGCGCAGGTGACCGCGGATTCCCCGCGGGTAATCTCTTCCACCGCCGCCCTGTAGGGAATCCCCTTAGGCGTGTCGATGGTGATGGCCCTTTTTTCTTTCCCGGTCAACAGCATGTAAGCCGCCGCCTTTGCCGCGGCAGCCGCGCAGCTTCCGGTCGTAAATCCGTACCGCATCCTTATCTCCCCAGCTCGTAAAGAATCGCGTTGCAGACAGCCGCCGCCACATTGCTGCCGCCCTTCCTGCCGCGGTTTACGATAAAAGGCACATCCGTCCCCAAAATCAGCTCTTTTGCCGCCTCCACGTTGACAAAACCGACGGGAACCCCGATGATAAACGCCGGGCGGAAAGAGCCGTCGGTCATCATTTCATAGAGCCGGATCAGCGCTGTCGGCGCGTTGCCGATGGCAAAGATCACCGGCTTTTCAATTTTAGCCGCTATTTCCATGCTGACCGCGGCCCGGGTCGTCCGGCGGCGCTTCGCCAGCGCGGCGACCTCTTTTTCCGCCATAAAGCAATGGACGCTGCCGCCGTAACGGGCCAGTACGGTTTTGTTGATTCCGGCCAGCCCCATATTGGTATCCGTCACAATATCGGCACCGTTTTGGATCAGCTCCTTCGCTTTTTCCACCGCTCCCGGCGAAAAAGCGAGCGTGTTCGCATACTCAAAGTCCGCGCTGGTGTGGATGACGCGTTTGATCACCATTTCCTGCTCCGGCTTTAATTTGATTTTTCGCTTGCGCAGTTCCTCTGAAATGATTGCGAAGCTGCGCTTTTCAATTTCCTCCGGCAGTACAAATTCGATTTCATCCATCCTGTTTCACCAGCCTTTCAATCTCCCGAATCAACGTTTCATTTTCCCCGTGCTGTTTTACCGCAATACGGTAGTACCCTTTGTGCAAGCCCCTGTAATTGCCGCAGTCGCGAATCAGAATTTCCTTTTTCAAAAGCAGGTCATAGAGCGGCACAGGGGTATAAAACAATAGATAATCCGCCGCCGACGGATACACCCGAAACCCCAGCCGCCCGAGCTCTCCGCTGAGATATTCCCTTTCCGTTTTTACAACACGGACGGTCTTTTCCAGATATTCCTTTTCCCGGCACGCCGCCGCGCCCGCGGCTTGCGCAAAAACGGACAGGTTCCATTCCGGCAGCTGATTTTTGATTCTTTCCGTTAATTCCCGGTCTCCGCAAAAGAGGTAGCCCAGCCGGACGCCCGGAATGGCAAAAATTTTGGTAAACGCGCGGACCACCAGTACATTCGGGTACTCTTGCAGGCGGTTCTTGAACGAAAGCCGCTCCTCTTCGCCGGTGAATTCCAGAAAACATTCGTCCAGCACGACGGTAATCCGCTTTTCCCGGCAGACAGCCGCGATTTTTTCCAGCAGTACGCCGTCAAGCAGGTTTCCCACCGGATTGTTGGGGTTGGCGAGAAACAGCAAATCCGTATCCCCGGTCAGCCGCTCCAAAAGTCCTTCGTCCAAAGCAAACCCCGCGCTTTCCTTCATTTCGTAATAACCGATTTCCGCGTCCGACGTCAGAGCCGCTTTTTCGTACCCGAAGAATGACGGAACCGGGATGACGATCCGTTTGGGTCGGACGGCGTGAATGATTGCAAGGAACAATTCCGACGCGCCGTTTCCGAAAAGGAGGTGCTCCGTACCGACCCCAGTCATTTGGGAAACGCTTTCCGCCAGCTTTTCCGCCCGGATGTCCGGATACTGTTCGCAGTGCCCGACCGCCTCGTGCAACGCGTCTTTTACAGAATCGGGAATCCCCAAAGGATTGCTGTTGACCGAAAAATCAACACGGACTTGATTCCGATAGATATCACCGCCGTGAATCATATATTCCTCCTATTAAAAAACAAAATTGGCAAGAAACAGAAGCGCCAGACAGACGCCTTCACAAAGGCCCGCCGTGAGATAGAGCAGACGGTTGGCGCGGACGATATCCTCGTACTCCACCGCCCTGAGCGCGTCCCCGAGAAACGGCTTTTTGACCGGTTTCCCGAAATAGCTGGCGTCCCCCGCAAGACGGATGCCCAGCGCCCCGGCGCAGACGGCTTCCGTATGGGCGGCGTTGGGACTCTTGTGTTTCCTTCTGTCCCGTTTGTAAATTTTCCAAGCGTCTTTCCCGTGATATTCCCTTCCGGCAAGAGTACAGGCGGCTGTCATCAAGACCGCGCTGATTCTCGCGGGCAGGAAATTCACCGCGTCGTCCAGCTTGGCGGCGGCCCTGCCGAAAAACGAATACCGGTCGTTTTGATACCCCACCATGGAATCCATGGTATTGACCGCCTTATAGAAAAAGCCGAGGACCGGCCCGCCGAGAGCAAGAAAAAGCATCGGCGCGATCACGCCGTCCGAGGTGTTTTCCGCCACCGTTTCAATGGCGGCTTTGGCGACCCCGGTTTCGTCCAGCGCCGCCGTGTCGCGCCCCACGATCATGGACACCGCGCGCCGCGCGCCCTGCAGATCGTTTTCCTTCAGCTTTGTGTAAACCTTCATGCTCTCCTGCTTCAGGCATTTGGTCGCAAGCACCTGATAGGTCATGACGCTTTCCACCGCGATCCCGAAAACGGGGGAAACCCGGTAGGCAAGATACAGAATCAGAGCCGATGCCGCAACGGTCGCGGTCAGGACCAGAAGCACCAGCAGGATTCCCCGTCGAAACTCCCTTTTCCCGTCCCTTTCCCGCCCGTCAAGCTTCCCCAGCAGCGCGCCGTCCAGTTTGGCGATCAGCTTTCCGATCAGCCGAACGGGGTGGGGAAGCCAGTGCGGGTCGCCCAGCAGCAGGTCCAATAAAAACCCGGCAAAGAAAGCAGTAATATGATTGATCATTGTCCCATCCTCTACAATTTCCTTATCC
>UREO01000165.1 GCA_900546895.1 uncultured Oscillospiraceae bacterium | reverse complement strand
GTCGGCAGCGTCAGATGTGTATAAGAGACAGATATGAAACATTATTATACGCAATCTTTTTCAGAAATCAAGACCCTTTTTTCATTCTTAACGCATTGTTTACAGACTATCCATATATTTACCGGATTCTGGCAAGTTATGACACATAAAAAACGCCTCGCTCAAAACCGGCAGCAGCTTGAAAGAAAGGCAAAAAAACATTGCCTCCCCCCGTCGAAAGCAGGAAAAGGCAACGAACAAATTTCTCTGTGAAAACCGCTGTAAGCTTGAAAAGGGCAGATATCGCTTTTATATGCGATGATTAAGACTTTGCCGGCTGCTGCTCAACCGCGTCGGCGGCGGCTTCCAGCCACTGCGCGTTGATCAGTTCGACCAGCCCGGAATCGCAGTTTTTTGCGACCTCGGGGTCTAGCGGGCACTTACCCAGAACCTTCAGACCGAATTTTGCGGCGATCTCTTCCACGTGGCTCTCGCCAAAGGGCTTGATGATCCCGCCGCAGTCCGGGCACTTGACGTAGCTCATATTTTCCACAATGCCGACAATCGGCACATTCATCATTTTCGCCATGTTCACCGCTTTGGCCACAATCATGGAAACAAGCTCCTGCGGGGAGGTGACAATGATGATGCCGTCCAGCGGAATGGACTGGAATACGGTCAGCGGCACATCGCCGGTTCCCGGGGGCATATCGACAAACATGTAGTCCACGTCCGTCCAGATCACGTCCGTCCAGAACTGCTTGACGGTATTCGCGATGATCGGGCCGCGCCAGACGACCGGCGCCGTTTCCTCATCCAGCAAAAGATTGACGGACATGACGTCGATCCCGGTCTTGCTTTTGACCGGAAGCAGTCCGAGTTCGCTTCCCATGGCCTTTTGGTGAAGACCGAAGGCTTTGGGGATGGAGGGGCCGGTGACATCCGCATCGAGGATGGCGGTGTGGCTGCCGCGGCGGTTGAGAAGGACGGTAAGCATGGAGGTTACCATGCTTTTGCCTACGCCGCCTTTGCCGCTGACTACGCCGATCACTTTATTAATTTTACTCATTGCGTTTGGGGCTTCCAGAAAATCAGCCGGGCCGGCGGCGCGGGAAGGGCAGTCCTCGCCGCAGGAATCGCAGTTATGCGTACAATTTTCTTCGCTCATGATCATCATCCTTCATTTCAAAATACGATCTGCGGCAAGCCGCAGAATCCAATCCATAGAACAGATATATTGTAAAATTATATACTAAATTTGTCAACTTTATCCCTGAAATATTTAAAAAACAGGCCATTCTGCCAAATCACATGAACAGCTGGATTTTCTGTTTGCCAACCTTCCGGCATATAGGAAAAGAGCGGGCAGGCTCCATTCAGAAAGAAGCCGCCCGCCCTGAAAACTTTAAATTCCTACTGTCTCTCACAGTACTGGCATGGAGAAACCCGTCATTTTTTGATATAGACGGTATATGGATGATCCATTTGGTACCCCAGCTTTTCTGCCAGCGCAACGGAGCGTAAGTCATGCGCGTCCCAGCTCGGATACAAACCGCGACTGAGACATTCTAAAATCAGCCTCGCGCCGCAGGCCGTAGCAAGTCCTTTTCCCCGGAATTCAGGCTTTGTGTCAATTTCAATCTCTATTCCGCCGTGATAAACAGTATAGGAGGAAGCCCCGGAGACCGGCTTCCCCTGATAAATTGCTGCAACGCCAAGACCTCTTTTATGATAATCACTGTAATCTATAAATTGCGAGCAGAAATCTTTCGACCAGTTCTCCCAAGCGACAAGATCATAGACTCCCTCATCAAACATTTTGAGCTCATACTCTTTTCCCAAAGACTCTGCGTATTGAGTCAGCCTTTCAGTGTCGAAAGCGTCGGGCTGCTTTTTCATTGCATATCTGCATGTCTTTTCCACCCGATCTCCCCAAACGGCTTCAATAAACGGATTCCATTTTTCTTCTTTGGGTGTGATAATCGGTGCCGCCGCCTTAGCCACAAGGCCACCGTCCGGCGTTCCCGCATAGAAGCAAAAATCTCCTACCACAATCTGAGCAGCCGACGGATTTTCCTCGTCATCCGCAATCGCATATCCCATGCATCCCTGTAAGCATGACCAGATCAAGGTTTCATCCCATTCTGAAAAGAATGGCGCAATCCTGCATATATCAAGCATCATCTGAAATCCTTTCCTGCGTGCAGACCTCTGCCGATTTTTGGGCATATGGCAAGAAAGCGGACGGGCAGTCTCAAAACTCCATTTTCAGACTGCGCAGAAACAAATCCGAAAGCACCGTTTTCGGCTCCTTCTTCCCGTTGATCACCACATCCACCGCGCGGCAGATCGGCAGTTCCACCCGGTACTCTTCCCCCAGCCTCAAAAGCGCCGTGGTGGTCGCCACCCCCTCGGCCAGCTCGCCGTAGTTTTCTCCCCTGACGAACAACTCGCCGAACCTGCGGTTATGGCTGAAGTCGGAAAAGACGGTCGCCTCGTAATCGCCCAAATGACTGAGGCCGTAAGCGGTAATTTCATTGCCGCCCATCGCCTGGATCAGTCGCGCGATCTCCCTTGTCCCGCGGGACATCAGAGCGCCCTTCAGCGCGGTACGGTTCAGCCCGTCCAGCATTCCGCCCGCAATGCCGATGACATTTTTGGCGGCCGCGCCCACCTCGTTGCCCAGCAGGTCGGTCCCGTAATAAAAGCGGATCAAATCGCTTGAAAACGCCTTGACGAGATATTCCTTGATTTCCATGCTGTGGCTGTCAATGACCATGCAGTTGGGGATTCTCCTTACGAAATTCTGCACATGTCCCGGCCCGACCCAAATGGCGCAGGGCACCTTGGGCGCGTATTCCTCCACAATCTGCGTCAGCCGCCTGCCCGTTTCCGCTTCCAGCCCTTTCATACACAGCACAATCGTTTTGCCGCTCAGGCTGAACGCGGACAGCTCCCGCATCAGCGAGCGAAAGCTCTGCGCCCCGATGGAAACCACCAGAATTTCCGCAGTGCCCACCGTTTCGGCGAGATTTTCCGAAAGAACGATCCCTTTATTCAATATAACCAATCCATTGGTGCGCGTCTCGAGAAGCGTCTTCATTTTCTGAGAGCCGGCGCGCCCATAGAGGGTAATATGATGATGTAATCTGTCAAGATACCATGCCAGGAAGCTGCCCCATCTTCCGCAGCCGATGACCGATATATCCATTCCATCGCCTCCTTTTTTCATTATACCATGATTGCCCGGCTTTTTACAGCAATTCCTCTTGGAATCGGGCCCCGTTCATAAATGAAAATTGACGGATTTCAGGCGGAATAAACACGGCTCCCGATTTTACAGAAAGGGCCGGAACGAAATTCTCCCCCGCCGACAGCGGGGGAGAATGGATATTATAAAATTTCCAGCTCAAACCAGAAAACGCTTCCGCTGCCCTCCTGGCTCTGCACGCCGTACGCGCCGCCGTGCATATCAAGGATGGACTTTACAATGGAAAGTCCCAGCCCCGTGCCGATCTGGGCGCGCTTATGGGCTTTGTCTACCTTATAGTAACGGTCCCAGATATCGTTGAGTTTGTCCTCCGGAATCCCTACGCCGGTGTCGCGGACGGAAATTTTCACTCTGCCGTCCCGCACCAGCTGCGTAATTTCAACGACCTTATCGTTCCCGGTGTAGGTGATGGCATTGTTCACCAGATTGTAGACAACCTGGGAAATTTTCAGCTCGTCGGCGTTGACCGTCACGTCCTCATCGGCGTGAAAGGTAATGTTGTAATCCGTCAGCTTGGAATAGCGCTGCAGAATCGTCCGGATGCTCTGCGTCAGATTGAAATCGGCCCTGCTGAGCGGCTGGGTGCCGGACTGCAGCTTGGAAATATCGAGAACGTCGTTGACCAGCGTGGTCAGGCGCGTGGCTTCGTCGATGATGATCTGTACGTTTTCCGGGGTGTTTTCCCCGGGCAGATCGCGCATGACCTCGCTGTAGCCGGTAATCATGGTCAGCGGCGTGCGCAGGTCGTGGGAAATGTTCGCGATCAGATCCCGGCGAAGCGCCTCCGTTTTGGAAAGCTCCTTCGCCGCGTAGTTCAGGGTCTGGCCCAGCTCCGATATCTCCCTGTATCCCGTTTCATCAAAGGATACGTCGTATTTCCCGGTACCGAGGACCTTTGCCGCCTCGTTGATTTTGATGATCGGCTTCGAGATTTTTTTGGACAGGAACAGCGCAAGCAGAAGGGACAGAATCAGCATGACAACGGTGATGCAGACAAGCTGAATCCGCAGGGTGTTTACGGTGGAATCGATCGGCGAAATCGTGGAATTGAGCAGCACCATTTGGCGGGTGCCGTCCTTTTTCTCCACAATCTGCGCGTAGATAATACTTTCCGCGCGAGGCGGCTCAAGCCTGCGCTGATAATTTTCCACGCTGAAATCGCGCGTCAACCGCTCAAAATAAGTACCGCCCTGCGCTTTTGTCACGGCGTAGACCTGTGCAAGATTGAAAAGGCTCAGGCGGCTGATGACGCTGTTTGGCAGGGAATCTTCCTTATAGTAGATCACCCCGTTCCGGTCGGAAACAATAATGCACATCTGGTTTCTCTGCGAAAGGCTCTGCACCGTTGCGGACAAATTGCCGGAATCAATATTTCTTGCGATCGTCTGAGCAGACGTTTTAATTTCCCGGGTTTTAATGGCTTTGTAGAAGCTGTTCAGAAAAACCACCTGAAACACCCACAGCAGAACCAGAATCACTGCCGTAAAACCGGCGAAAGAAGCAAAAATACGCCCTTTAATTCCGATGCGCTCAAAGTGTTCTTTCAACTTCAAAGCGGTACCCCACCCCTCGTAACGTGACAATGAACTTGCTGTATTGCTTCAGGCTGCGGCGAAGCAGCTTGATATGGGTATCCAGCGTACGGTCGTCCCCGTAAAAATCATAGCCCCACACATTGGTAATCAGCTTTTCCCGCGTCAAAGCAATATTCTTATTGTTGACAAGATAGAAAAGAAGGTCGTACTCCTTGGGAGACAGGTCAACCTTTTCCCCGTCCACGGTAACAAACCGCCCCGTAAAGTCGACGGTCAGGCCCTCAAACCGCTGTACCTCCTTCTGAGCCGCAGCGCTTTCCGGGCTGGCACGCTTGATAATGGCGTGAATCCGCAGCATCAGCTCCTTCGGGGAAAACGGCTTGACGACATAGTCGTCGATCCCCAGCTCAAACCCGTGGATTTTGTCGTATTCTTCGCCCCGCGCGCTGAGCATCAGGACGGGTGTTGTGCTGTATTTACGGATTTCCCGTACGGCGGAAAACCCGTCCAGCTCCGGCATCATGACGTCCATCAGGATGATATCGAAATCGTTGGGGTGGCTTCGGCAGATGGAAACCGCCTCCATACCGTCCCCGGCCTCGGTGACGGTATGTCCCTCAAACGTGGCATATTTTTTAATCAGTTCTCTGATCTTTTCCTCGTCGTCCACTACTAAAATATGATACAAGCTGTCCGCCTCCGCTTTTTCCTTCAATTTATACATTATTATTATAAAAGATCATTGTGAAGACTTTGTGACCGTTCAACGATCGTTTGATACAATTCCCCGCGAAAAGCCGCAGAACGGGATGGCTTTATTGTATCACAGATCAAGCTTGCAGGAACAGTGTTTTTATGCAATAATGAAATTATAATGATAAGACGGAAGCCGGAGACAAAGAAGCTGCGGCAGACGAATGAAATCTGCCGCAGCTTCCTGGTAATATATATGGATACTTGGGGGTATGAATCAGTCAAAAACGCCTGTGGAGAGGTAGCGTTCACCGGTATCCGGCAGCAGCGCCACAATCAGTTTCCCTTTGTTTTCCGGGCGTTTTGCAAGCTGGGTCGCTGCAAACGCGGCGGCGCCGGAGGAAATGCCGACAAGCAGCCCTTCGCTGGAAGCGAGGTGCTTGGTGGTTGCAAAAGCATCCTCATTGGCAACGGTAATCACTTCATCCAGAATGTCCGTGTTCAGAATATCCGGAACAAAACCCGCGCCGATGCCCTGAATCTTATGAGGGCCGGATTTGCCTTCACTGATAACCGGAGAAGAAGCGGGCTCCACGCCGACGATCTTCACGTTCGGATTCTGGGATTTCAGGTATTCGCCGACACCGGTAATGGTGCCGCCCGTTCCGATACCGGCAACAAAAATATCGACTTTTCCGTCGGTATCGCGCCAGACTTCGGGTCCGGTCGTCTCACGGTGAATTTTTGGGTTCGCCGGGTTCACAAACTGGCCGGGAATATAGGAATTCGGAATTTCCTTCGCAAGCTCATCCGCCTTCGCAATCGCGCCTTTCATGCCTTTGGCGCCCTCGGTAAGAACCAGCTCGGCTCCCAGAGCGGCAACCAGCCTGCGGCGCTCGACGCTCATGGTTTCCGGCATGGCAAGGATCAGGCGATAACCCTTTGCCGCCGCGACAAAGGCAAGGCCGACGCCGGTGTTGCCACTGGTCGGCTCAATGATGGTGGTCTCTTTATTGATAAGCCCTTTGTCCTCCGCATCCTTGATCAGCGCGTAGCCGATTCTGTCCTTAACGGAAGAAAGAGGATTGAAATATTCCAGCTTTGCCGCAACGGTTGCTTCCAGCCCTTTTTCCTTTTCATAATTCGTCAGTTCTAAAAGCGGAGTATTTCCAATCAGTTCGGTTAAATTTTTAGCGATAGACATAATTATCTCTCCTTAATTCATGATATTGAAGGTAACAAATTTTTCTTGGGGCATCAACGTATTTGGCAAGCTGCAACAATAAATATTGCGCCCCGCTCTAAGAAAGAACAGCCGGTTCACCAACATTCCCCCAATCAATATTAAACATATCTATTTCTGTCTCTTATACACATCTGACGCTGCCGACGAATTAGACGGTGT
>UREO01000164.1 GCA_900546895.1 uncultured Oscillospiraceae bacterium | reverse complement strand
GAGATCTGCGCATGTCTCGTGGGCTCGGAGATGTGTATAAGAGACAGGTCCACAAGCGGCCCGTACAGCCCCAGCCCCGTCAGTGCCACACCCAGCGTGACAAACAAAACAAGGATTCTGGCCGGCGTCAGCTTCGTAAAATCGATCAGGACCTGGCCGATCGCGCAAATGGCGCCGCCGATCAAAAAAGCCCATAAATAATCCATGTTTTTCACCTCGGCTTTATTTTCGCCGGATGATCGCTTCAATATACATTCGAAAGAATTAAATCAAAAAATACCGCAAAAAAACCGGCCATCCGGCCGGTTCGCTTTCGTTTATTATGAAAAGACGTAAGAGGTCATGGAAAGACTTCCCGCCATACGCGCTTCATTATAGATTTTGACCTGATCCTTTTCATCCGCCGCTCCCAGAACGTACAGCAGCGGGTCAAAGTGTTCCCGTGTGGGGAACGCGTGCTTTGCACATTCTCCCGCTTTTTTGTATTCGATCACCGCGCTGAAATCCCCGTCCTGAATATGATCGCGGATATATGCGTCGAACTCGTCCGCAAAGGGGTATCCGCCCCGTACGGAAAAATCCACAAGCGCCAGATTATGTACCACGTTTCCACTCCCGAAAATCAGCACATTCTCTTCCCGCAGAGCTTTCAGCTTCCTCCCGGCGTCGAACATCTCCCGCGGGGTCAGCCCTTTGTCAATGCTCATCTGCACCACCGGGATATCCGCCCGCGGATACATCAGCCTCAGTACGCTCCACGCTCCGTGGTCAATGCCCCAGGTCCGGTCCTCCAGACAATCCCCGCCGATCAGCTTCATCGTCCGGGCCGCAAGCTCCGGAGCTCCGGGGACCGGATACTGAATATCGTACAGTTCCCTGGGAAAGCCGTAAAAATCATGAATGGTTTTGGGCTTTTCCTGCGTCATCAGCCGGGTACGGTCGGTATACCAGTGAGCGGAAACCGCCAGAATCGCATCCGGCCTGGGGATTTCCGCACTGATCTCTCTCCAGCCCGCCGTGTACTCATTTTCCTCAATCGCGTTCATAGGCGACCCGTGCCCGACAAAAACCACCGGCATCATTTGATTTTCCCCTTCCAATCAGAAGCTCCTCAGAGATTCGCGTTTCTTTTCCAATAAATCCCGCACACCGGCTACCGGATGACCGGAAGATCGCCCGATTCGTGGGAACCGCCGTTAAAATATATATCGTACCAGACGAGGAAGACAAAAATCGTCCAGATTTTACGGTTGTTGTCCCGCTTCCCGCTGTAGTGGTCGTCAAGAAATTTCATCAGCTCGTCGGTGTTGAAGAACTGTTTTGCGGTTTCGCCTGTAAAAGCGTCCTTTACAATGTTATAATATTTTTCATCCCTAAGCCACACGCGCGTCGGCACCGGGAAGCCCAGCTTTTTCTTCTGCGCGGTCGCGTCCGGCAGATGCTTCCTCGCGGCAAGGCGCATCGCGTACTTGGTATTTTCCTTATTCACCCGCAGCTTACTCGGAATGCGGGAGGCGACCCCGAACACCTCTTTGTCGAGGAACGGTACGCGCAGCTCCAGCGAATTCGCCATGCTCATGCGGTCCGCTTTCAGAAGGATGTCGCCGACCAGCCAGACGTTGATGTCCAGATACTGCATCTTGGTCACGTCGTCCTTGTCCTTTACGCGGTCGTAATACGGTTTTGTCAGCTCCTGCGGACGGGTGACCGGAATATCGCTTTTCAGCAGGCGGCGTTTTTCGTCCATGGTAAACATGCTGCAGTTTCCGATAAAGTTTTCCTCGATCGGCAGCGCGCCGCGCATTAGAAAGCTTTTACCCCGGAAGGAAAACGGCAACGCCTTCGCAACCGCCGCCAGTGCCTTGCGAAGGCCGAGCGGCAGCTTTTTGTAGCCTTCAAAATCGTCCGGCTCGTGATAAATATTGTATCCGCCGAACAGCTCGTCCGCGCCCTCGCCGGAAAGCACCACCTTTACGTACTCACTCGCCATTTTGGAAACAAAATAGAGGGCGATACAGGACGCGTCGGCCAGCGGCTGGTCCATATGGTACTGCACCTTGCGGATATTTCCCCAGTATTCGTCGGCGGAAATGACCTTATAGTGATGCTCCACGCCGATCTTTTCGGAAAGATTCTTTGCCCAGTCGATTTCGTTGTATTTTTCCCCGTAATCGAACCCGACCGTAAAAGTCTTCTGCCCGGCGAAGTAGGTGGAAACATAGCTGGAATCCACGCCGCTGGACAGGAAGCACCCGACTTCCACGTCGCTGATTTTGTGCGCGCTGACCGAGTCCTCAAAGACCTTTTCGATTTCCTCGACAGCCTGTTCCCGGGTCATGCCGGGGTCCTCGCTGAATTTCGGCTCCCAGTAGCGGTGGGTTTCGACCCTGCCGTCCTTGTACCAGAGGTAGTGCGCCGGCATCAGGCAGTAGACATTCTCAAAGAAGGTTTCCGGTGGAACGGCGTACTCAAACGAGATGTAGTTGTTCAAAGCGTTTTTATTGAATTTCTTTTCAAAGCCGGGAAATTCCAGAATGCTCTTGATTTCAGAGCCGTAAACAAAATGGCCGCCGACCTGCGTGTAATGCATCGGCTTGATTCCGAAATAGTCGCGGGCAATAAACACGCTCTTGTCGACGGTGTCGTAGATGGCAAACGCGAACATCCCGCGCAGCTTGGTCAGAAGGTCTTCGTGCCATTCCTCAAAGCCGTGGATCAGCACCTCGGAATCGGTCTGGGTATAAAAACGGTGCCCCTTTTCCAGCAGGATGTTTCTGAGCTCCCGGTAGTTGTAGATTTCCCCGTTAAACGTAAGCACCAGGGTTTTGTTTTCGTTGTAGATCGGCTGGTCGCCCGAGGAAGCGACGTCGATGATGCTCAGGCGCCTGAAGCCCATGGAGATATCGGAATCGGTAAAAAACCCGTTGGAATCCGGGCCCCTGTGGGTAATTTTATCCGTCATGCTTTTAATGACTGCGTCGCGGTCGATCACTTCACCGGTAAATCCGCACAATCCGCACATCTGTCTTAGTCCTCCCCGCCGCGGTACACCCGCAAAATATTTTTAGCGGCGGCGGAATCCACCGCCACAAAATCGTCGTCCCGTGAAACCGCGCCCACGCTTTCCACAATCTCCAGTGATTTGCGGTAAACATCCATACGCGTTCCCTGCTGAACCGGCTCATCCTCTCCCTGCAGGAAAAAGGAAAACAAAATCCGGTTCTCTTTTTCATCCGCGTAGCAAAAGTATCCGGAGGAAGTCTTTCGGTCGTGTTTTTTGCCCGCCACGTCGGTGAGCGCAAGCTTGACCAGCTCCACCGCAAAATCGTTCAGCCCGGCCTCGAAAATAAGCACCTTTTCCTTCAGACCCGCCAGCGAAGTCACCACCCGTTTGGCCATCCCGTTAAACTGCGGAAAAGCTTCGCCCACACTGACCGGTTCCAGCTGGCAGCAGCCGCTGTTCGGCACAACATATACCATAAACTGATTTTCTTTATCGTGATAAAGGCAAGGATAAACAAGCTGTGCTTCATAGCCGCATTCCGGACATTTCCAGTCAAACAGCGTTTCATCCAGGATGCGCTGCCGCAGATCCGGATTCTCCCCGGCGTTGATTTCGGGGCTCATCGCTGTTTTTACCACGGCACCGCAGTGAGGGCAGCTTACGTCCCTGTTTCCAACCGATGGCATTTTTATTTCCTCCTTAGCCTTTGCGTATTTGTTTATTATATCACAACGAATTTAAAAAAGGAACAGAATTAAATAATCCTGTTATTTTTCAAACTTTTGAGTTATAATAATAGCATTGAGATCCCATCATGAACACCGCTATTGCGGCAGGAGGTACGCTATGAATTTTTTTGAAAATGTAACCGGCAGGGTAACAAAAGCAGTCGACTATGTTGTTGAGAAAAACCGCAAAGCCGCGCTGATAAATCGCATCAGGATCGTAATTAAAAACGAAAGGGAAAACGAAGCGCGCGCCTACGTCGCATTGGGAAAATATTATTTTCAGAATCTGCGCGACGCGCAGAACGAGGAAACCGAGTCCCTGTGCAAAGCGGTGGAAGCCGCCGACAAGCGCATAAAGAAGGCGTTTGACAAGCTCGACGAGCTGACCGCCGAAGAAGGGTATGAGGACGACGCCTGTACCGACTGTACGGACGACTGCGATTACTGCCCGTGCGGCTGTTCCGCAGAACCCGGTGCGGAAAGCACGGACGCCCCCGCGCCGGAATCGGAGGACGAGATCGCGCCCGCCGATTTTCCGCTCCATTTCCCCATCGTTGACAAGGCAAACGACAGGGAGGACGCGTCCGAAGAGGCGGCCGAGGAAGCGGCGGACGACGAGGACGAAACCCAGCCCACACTGGACTGAGCGGAAATATGAAGAAAAAAGTAATGCTCGGCATGAGCGGCGGCGTGGACAGCTCCGTTGCCGCGCTCCTGCTTCTCAGGGACGGATACGACGTTACCGGCGTCACCCTGCGGCTGCGTCCGGACGAATACATGTGCCAGAGCTCTGCGGGCGGATGCTGCTCGCTGGATGATATCGACGACGCGCGCAGGGTTGCCTACAAGCTCGGGATCGACCATCTGGTCCTCAATTTTACGGACGTTTTTGAAAAGGACGTCATCGACTATTTCGCGGCGCAGTACGCGGCGGGGCTGACGCCCAACCCGTGTATCGCCTGCAACCGCCACGTCAAGTTCGACGCCATGCTCCGCCGCGCGAAGGAGCTGGATTTTGACTATATCTCCACCGGCCACTACGCCGTGATCGAACAGAACGCGGCCGGCCGCTGGCTTTTGAAAAAAGCACCCGCCAGCAAGGATCAGAGCTACGTGCTGTACTCCTTTACACAGGAGCAGCTCAGCCGCACCCTGATGCCGCTGGGAAGCTACACAAAGCCCGAGGCGCGCGCCATGGCGGAGGAAGCCGGGCTGCCCGTCGCGCACAAGCCGGACAGTCAGGAAATCTGCTTTGTGGAAAACAACGATTACGCCGGATTCATTGAGCGCTACACCGGGAAAACCGCTCCGCAGGGCGATTTCGTGGACCAGAGCGGAAACGTGATCGGCCGCCACCGCGGCATCACCCGCTACACCGTCGGTCAGCGCAAGGGGCTGGGCGTTACCTTCGGCAAGCCCATGTATGTGACCGGGATCGACACGGTACATAACCGGATTACACTGGGGGAAGAGGGCAGCCAGTACGCGTCCTCCCTGATTGCGGCGGACCTCAATTTCATCCCGTTCGACACCTTGGAAAAGGAAGCGGAGATCACCGCCAAGGTGCGGTATCAGGCAAAGCCCGCAAAGGCGAAGCTTGTTCCGCTCGGGGACGGAAAAGTCCGCGTGGATTTTGAAGAAGCGCAGCGTGCGGTCACGCCGGGACAAGCCGTCGTCTTTTACGACGGGGACCTTGTGGTCGGCGGCGGCACGATTCAGCCGGAATAAGTTCAGACGGTTTGTTGTTAAGGGTTTATGCAACAATAAAGCCCGGGAAAGTGGAATTAACACTTTTCCGGGCTTTATCGTTATTTGTCTCGTAAAAAATTCAGGATTTCTGAGAAGAACCGTTCGATAGTACTAAGTCCCCCTGAGAACCGTCAGGAGCCTGAAGCTGAAAGCTTGAAAAAGGCGCAGGGACGATTTTCTTTCCTGAACTGTCAAATGAATTCCCCGTGTCGGGCGGCACACGGCCACTTTTCATGGTTTGCACTTGTTTCCCTTTGTCCATACAGACAATATCGACCGTATTGATTCCGCCGTAGAACGGTCCGGAGGTCAACTCCGTCCGGACCGCTTCACAAACAATCCCGTAGTAGGCCAGATTCCATTGTTTCTCTTTTGAGATCTGAGCAAAATCCACAGTCAAATTGAGGGCTGAACCGGAACGCTTACAGGAGACTACGTCCGCGTTTGCGGAACCGATCCGGCGTGCCAGCCGGTCGGTGAGGGTTACGCCGATGTTCCGTTCCAAAAGTATTCCAAACACCAATCCCAAACCTATTGCTGCAATGGTTAAGATGGCAGCTATCAAATACCGGCGGTTTTTCATGCCGACTTTAGTGCCGATAGCAAAAATATTCATATAGTTATCTCCTAAAATGAATGTGAAATAATACTACGACATTAACTAGACTTCGCTATATGAAAATTGCGAAAGAAGCAGGAAAGAGTATTAACCCCTTTTTTCTTCTTTTATATTGACTCGAGCCAGTCACTATTTCGCACCTGTGTATATGCCACTCCACCGTAATAAAAAATAGTAGTTCCTTCGGTTCTATAATATGTTCCCCTATCTGGATCATAATGTATTGCGTATGCAGCAGAAAAGGCCGTATCATAATCATCAGTCGTTGCAAAATCAACAAAGCTTTCATTTATATCAACCAAATAGGAATCAATCAACATGAATTCAACACTGTCGCCTAAAGACTGTCCCCATGTTTCAAAAAAAATCGATCTATCACTAGGAGCCTGCGAGATCTCTGAACCACTATACATCCACGAAAAATCTTGAGGTGTTGCATCATCTGTTTTATTACTTGACGTAATGAAGGGCAGACTAGCATAGAATTCTTTTTGATGTTCTGTAAAATGTTCCGCTATCTCAGGAAAAACCTCTTGAAAAAATTCAAGTCTTGAAATCTTTTTATTCTTAATCATGTTAATTTCTGCAAGCTGTTCTTCATTTGCCTGAACAGAAAATTTATAGTAGTTTTCGTCGTCATTCTCTTTATCACTTTTTGTAGCAGCGAAAGCATTAATTGACATTGCAAAACATAAAGCTAAAACCAATCCTAAACTAATAAATCTTTTCATTTTAATACTTTCAAATTTTATTATTATTATCTATTGTACTGCCCATAGGAACCGCCACCTTTTAATTCTTTAAATATATTATATC
>UREO01000163.1 GCA_900546895.1 uncultured Oscillospiraceae bacterium | reverse complement strand
TACACCGTCTAATTCGTCGGCAGCGTCAGATGTGTATAAGAGACAGATAATAATGACGCCAAACAATTAAAATACGAAGTACTGACCAAGGCCGCCAAATACGCATACGAAGGCACGCTGAAGGAACACCTTGACACCATCCCGTATGAAATCATTCCGGGGCCGTTGCCGGAATTCCGCTGCTGTGTTTACCGTGAGCGCGAAATTATCCGGGAACGCCTGATTTCCGCGCGCGGGGAAAACCTGCCCGGACAGGACGACAGCAACATTGTTGCGGTGCTTACGGCGGCCTGCGAGGGCTGCCCGATCAACCGCTTTAACGTCACGGACAACTGTCAGCACTGCCTTGCGAAAAAATGCCACGCGGCCTGCCCGTTCGGCGCCATCTCCATTACTCCCAAAGGCGCATATATCGACCCCGCTAAATGTAAGGAATGCGGACGCTGCGCGGCGGCCTGTCCGTACAATGCAATTTCCGACACCATGCGCCCCTGTATCCGTGCCTGTCCTGTTAAAGCGATTACAAAAGACGAATACAAACGGGCCGCCATCGACTATTCACGCTGCATCAACTGCGGTGCCTGCACGAAAAACTGCCCCTTCGGGGCAATCACCGACCGTTCCAGCATTGTCAACGTGATTGAAGAAATCAAATCCGACAAGCCGGTCTACGCGGTTTTCGCGCCGGCGATTGAGGGGCATTTCGGCACCGCCAACGTCGGCATGCTGAAATCCGCGATCAAAAAGCTGGGCTTTGCAGGCGTCGTAGAGGTTTCTCTCGGCGCGGACGCGACGACCTGTCACGAGGCGCAGGAGCTCCGGGAAGCGCTGGAAAACAAACAGAAAATGACCACCTCCTGCTGCCCGGCCTTTGTGGAAATGATTGAAAAGCATTTCCCGAAGCTGGTTCCGCTTATTTCGCACACCGCTTCTCCCATGACGCTGACCGTCCGGTACATAAAGGCGGAGCATCCCGACAGCAAGGTCGTCTTTATCGGGCCCTGCATTGCCAAGAAAATTGAAATCCGGAAGGTTCAGGACACCGCCGACTATGTCATGACCTTTGAAGAGCTTGAGGCCATGTTCAGTGCAAGGGAGATCAATGTCCTTGAGGAAGCGGAAAACGAGCAGGACGGAAGCCTCGCGGGCAAGGGCTTTGCGCAGAGCGGCGGCGTTTCCGGCGCGGTGAAGCAGGCACTGGAGGAACAGAATTTTGATCTGCCGTTTACCTGTGTAAAATGCAACGGCGCGGCCGAGTGCAAAAAGACTTTGATGATTTTGAATGCCGGTCGTCTGGAAGAGGATTTTGTGGAAGGTATGGCGTGCGAGGGCGGCTGTGTCGCCGGACCCGGGGGCGTGGAGGAAATGCAGAAGCTTCTGAAAAACCGCAGCAAGCTGATGGCGTCCGCGGATCACCGCGGCATCCTTGAAAACGTTCGGAACATCCACGATTTTTCAAAGATTAAAATGACCACAGATTCCCAAGAATAAAGGGAAAAAGGAGGGATCGCTTTTGTACGCAGTCAGCGCAAAAGGTCTTACGAAATCCTATGATGGGAAAATCAATGCCCTGAACGACCTGAATCTGGACATTCCGCAGGGCAGCGTTTACGGCTTTCTGGGCCCGAACGGGGCCGGAAAGACGACGTCCGTCAAACTGTTTACGGGGCTCTTGAAGCCGACGCAGGGAGAGTGTACGGTGCTTGACCTGAATCCGGTAAAAGCCCCCGGCGACATTCACAGGCTTTGCGGGGTCATGACGGAATCCGCCAGAATGTACGGCCAGCTGACGGGTACGCAGAATCTTCTCTTTTTTGCCCAGACGGCGGGACTGAGCCTTGACGAGGGCAACGAGCGGGCGGCCCAGCTTTTAAAAGAGCTTGACCTGTGGGACGCGCGCGAAAAAAAGCTGAGCGAATATTCTACCGGTATGGCGCAGCGCCTTTCTCTGGCCCGCGCGCTGATCAACCGTCCTCAGGTGCTTTTTTTGGACGAGCCCACCAGCGGGCTTGATCCGGAATCCGCACAGACGGTCAATACCATGATTACGGACTTGGCGGGCAATTCCGGCACAACGGTGTTCCTGTGCACCCATCAGCTGCGTTACGCGCAGGATATCTGCGACAGCTATGGGATCGTCGATAAAGGCAGACTGATCGCCGGGGGAAGCCTCGAAGCCCTTTGCGGCGAGATCGGCTGCCGCATCCAGGCCGCTTTCCGGCTTCCCGAGGGGGATTCCCTGGACGGCTTTGACGCCGCCGACGGATGGTGGCAGACGGAGCTTGATCGGGAAGATCAGATGCCGAAGCTGCTGAAAACCGTCGTTGAATCCGGGCATGATGTTTTTGAAGCGCGTCTGGTAAAGCCGACGCTGGAAGACATCTATTTTCAATATCTGAAGCATCAGGAGGAAGCACAATGAAATTGCTGTCGTCAGCCGAACAGGCGGTTGTAAATAAGGATTTCGGGGAAATCTGGAACACCAGAATGGCGCGCAACACCATTGTTTTGGTTCCGCTGGTGATGGTTCTGTTCCTGCCCGTTCTGTATCTTCTTATGATCCTTTTCGTCCCGGCCGGGGAGATGAACGGCGTTGATCAGATGCTGCAGCTCCTTCCGCGGGAAGCGTCGTATTTTTCCGTCAAGCAAGGCATGTTCTACATTATGACGAATGTGGTCTGTCCCATGTTCTTTCTGATGATTCCCCTGATGGTTTCCAGCGTTTCGGCGGCGAGCAGCTTTGTCGGTGAAAAAGAACGCGGAACGATTCAGACGCTGCTTCTCACCCCTTTAAATGTAAAATCCATTTTCAAAGCCAAGGTGCTCAGCTGTGTTCTTTTATCCGTGATCGCCACGGGCATCTCCTTTGTCGTGTTTGCCTGCGTCATCACGGCGGGGGACCTTCTTCTCGGCATGCCGTTTTTCCTGAACTGGAATTGGCTCGTACTCGTGCTTTTTCTGGCGCCCGGGGTCACGGTTTTCGGAGTGGTCTTTATGGTGCTGGTTTCCGGCAGGAGCAAAAGCTACATGGAGTCCTTTCAGACGTCGGGGTACATCGTTCTGCCGCTTGTCCTTCTTTTTGTGGGGCAGTTCACCGGCCTGTTTCAGCTGAATGCACTGATTTTGCTGATCATTGCGGTGGTTTTACTGGCGGTTGACTGTCTGCTTTGGTTTGTCGCGGCGCGTTCTTTCACGCCGGAAAGGCTTTTAAAATGAGCCGCCTATTTGCCTTCGCCGTCAGAAAGTATTATAATAAGATTGTAATAGTATGGAAATGACGAAGACTGGAAGGTGATTAAGTGGCTGCAGATTTACATTGTCATACGAAAATGTCCGATGGTTCGGTCAGTATTGACGAGGTTGTTCTACTTGCCAAGACGCATGGTATCCCCACGATTGCCGTCACTGATCATGACACATTTGCGGGATCGACCAGAGCAAGAATTTTTGGGGACAGACATGGGATTAAAGTGATTTCGGGGGTCGAGTTTTCAACGACGGACCCTGCTACCGGAAGAAAGGCGCATATACTGTGCTACCTTTGCGACAATACCGATCGGCTGGAAGGCCTGTGCAAACGCACCGGGGACAGCCGCCGCCGCGCTTCCTGCATCATGGTTCAGAAGGTAATGAGGCTTTATCCGATTACTTCGGAAATGGTTCTGCGCCGGGCGCAGGGGAGTACCAATATCTATAAGCAGCATATTATGCACGCTCTGATAGACGCGGGTTATTCCAATCATTTTTTTGGTGAAACCTATCACAAGCTGTTTAATTCCAAGACGGGGCTTGCTTATTTTCCCGTCCGATATCCCGATGTCCACGACGTGATCGGGCAGATTCATGACGCCGGGGGTGTTGCGGTTCTGGCGCATCCCGGTGAGTACGACAGCTATGATCTGTTGGAACAGCTTGCAAAAGATCATGAAATTGAAGGCGTGGAGGTCTGGCATCCGCGCAACAGGCCGGGTGACGAGGAACGCTTTACCGCCATTGCGCAGGAGAACGGCCTGGTGATGACGGGCGGTACGGATTTTCACGGCATGTATACTACCGTCGCAATGCCGATCGGGACCTGTGTAACGCCGGACAGCCAGCTGGAAGCGCTGAAAAAGGCTCAAATACATTTGAAAAAATAGGCAGCGGAGGAAACAACTTGGTGTATCAGTACAAAACAAAGGGGACGTGTTCCTCTGAAATCGACTTGGAGCTGGAGGATGACACCGTCAAATCGGTTAAGATCATCGGGGGCTGCAACGGGAACGGCAAGGGAATCTGCGCGCTTGTAGAGGGAATGAAGGCCGACGAAGCCATCCGGCGCCTGAAGGGAATCAAGTGCGGGTTCAGGCCTACCTCCTGCCCGGATCAGCTGGCGATTGCATTGTTACAGGCAAAAGAGCAGCAGAAGCATAAATAAAGAATGAAGGGCTGCGATTTTACTCGCAGCCCTTTTTGTGCGTTTAGCAGCCGCCACATCCATTGTTGCAATTGCCGCAACCACCGCAATCGTTGTCACCGCCGCAGCATACTAAAAGGATAATGACAAGGATGATAATCCAACAGCAGCTGCCACCACCACCAAAGAGATTGTTGTTACACATAATTGTTTGCCTCCTTTCGGTTTACAGTATATAATATTGCATAGGAACAAAACGTGTTACAAATTTTTCTTTTGGGGTCTCACCCAAAAATTAGGCTTTTCTATCTTCTATTCATGTTAAATTAATAGTAATATTATATTATGTTTAATAATCTTGCGGGGTGATTCTATGCTGTGCGATTCCTGTGGAAAAAATCCTGTTACCACTCATATTAAAACCATCATCAACGGGGAATTGACGGAATATTCCCTCTGCGCCGAATGTGCGCAGAGATTGGGGTATGGAAATCTTCTGACCGGGCTGGGCTGCGATTACGGCAGCCTGCTGGGCGGCTTTTTCGGCGGGGCCGAATTGGACGATCCGGTTCGCTGCAAGTGCTGCGGGGCGACCTTTGACGATATCATGCGCAGCGGACAGGTCGGCTGCGCACAATGTTACCATACCTTTTACGACCGGTTGATCCCTCTGATTCAGCGTATCCACGGTAATACCAGGCACCGCGGAAAGGTTCCGGGCGGCGGCGCTCTTCAAAGCAGGCCGCAGGAGCAGCTCAGCCTGATGCGCCGGGAGCTGCGGGAGGCGATCGACACCGAAAACTTTGAACATGCCGCCAGCCTGCGCGACCGGATCAAAGAGCTGGAAGGAGGGAAGACCCGTGAATAACCCGAATCCCGGGTGCGAAGAGGACGTTGTGATCCGCACGCAGATTCATCTCATCCGCAATCTGACGGACGTCCCTTTCTGCGCGAAAATGAGCCGCGCCGACCGGCAGAAGCTTTCCGAAAGAGTGATGGAGACCTTCCGCGGCAATGAGGCACTGTCCCACCTTTTTCGATTCACGGACATGGAGAGCCTGTCCAGGGTGGAAGCGGTTTCTCTGGTGGAGCGCCATCTTGTCAGTGCGGATTTCATATCGGACCGCCGCGGAAGAGGTTTCTTTGTAAACGAGGATGAAACGGTCAGCATCATGGTCAATGAAGAGGATCACATTCATCTTCAGTCCTCGGAAGCGGGGCTGAATCCGCAAAAAGCGTTTGCCACGGCGGATGGTCTGGACGACATTCTGGATAAATGCCTCGGTTTCGCTTTTGATGAAAATCTGGGATATCTGACACAGAATCCCGTCAACCTCGGGACGGGGATGCGCGCCTCGCTGATGCTGCATCTTCCCGCGCTGCGGGAAGGCGGGGGGATTTCCCGGATTTCTTCGAATCTCAGTAAGCTTGGTCTTGCTCTGCGCGGTGCTTCTGGGTCCGGAGTGGAGCCGAAGGGCGCCGTCTACCAGTTGTCCAACCGCGTTACCTTCGGGCTGTCGGAGCAGGAAGCGATTGCGAATCTTCAAAGCATTGCCATGCAGCTGATCGAACAGGAACGTGCCTCCAGAAAAGAACTGGCGGAAAGCCTTGAAATTCAAGATACCGTCAGCCGTTCCCTTGCCGTTTTGCAAAGTGCGAAGATGATGGCAAACGAGGAATTCATGCAGCTGATTTCCAACGTCCGGTTCGGTGTGGCTACGGGCTTGATTGACCCGATTGATTACGGCGAAATCAACCGCCTGATGGTTCTGGTCCAGCCCGCTACACTGATGTTTTACAGCGGAAAAACGCTTACTCCTACGGAGCGGCGCTGCCTGCGGGCTGAAAAGATCAGGGATTTTCTGCAAGAGCTGAATCTCCGAAGGTCGTGACAATTCAGGGAATCGGAAAATTTACTGCTGAAAAGATTTTCTAAAAAGGTGGGGAATATCTATGAATGAATTAAAAAACGACAATACGGATCTGGCGGCGGCGCTCTTTTTTGTGCTGGGGGAAACCGTGCCGCATCGCCGGGCGCTGGAAGAAGAGGCCGTTGCTCTGAAGGAAAAGATTCAGGATCGGGAGAAAATACTGCTGAAGGTGATTGAGCTGTGCGGCGAGCCGCATATACCGGAGCAGTTCTATCTGGTCGAGAAGGCCTACAGCTGGCTGGGGAAAAAGTATTATGAGGAAACGATCCGGTATGCCGGAAAATACCTGCACACCTCCGGCTGGGGGAGCCTTCCGAACCGAATTCGGGAGGAAGACGGCATCACCATCAATTATGCCGCTGCGCAGCGTGCCTCGGTGCTAAGGGACCTTGCGAAGGCCCAGGAGGGCCTGGGACGCCTTGACGCCGCACTCTTTAATTATACCGAGGCATACCGCTTAGAGCCTTACAGCGCAATGAACGCCATTAAAGCGGCTAATCTGGTTGCAAAGCTGCACGGCAGGGAGGAGGCGCTGGAGTTTTTAAAGCAGCAAAGGCAGAGCCAGTATTATGATCCGGTGAAATATACGGATTCTCTCGGTCACACCCGTAAAAATGAT
>UREO01000162.1 GCA_900546895.1 uncultured Oscillospiraceae bacterium | reverse complement strand
ATCAAGCTGCACCATGGATTCGTCTACCTGACGGCGATCATCGACTGGTACAGCCGCTGCATCGTCGGCTGGGAACTGGATGACACCTTGACGACACCGATGGTACTGCGTGCCTTGGAAGGGGCGTTTCAGACAGCAAAACCCACGATTCTCAATTCCGATCAGGGCAGCCAGTTCACCGGTCATGATTACATCGAATATGTGGAAAAGAACGCGGTGAAAATCAGCATGGATGGCAAAAGCCGCTGGGCTGACAACATTATGATTGAACGCTGGTTCCGCACTCTGAAATATGACGAAGTCTATTTGAAGGATTATGAGAATATCCGGGATGCGCGCAGGCAGATCGGGGATTTTATCCATAATTACAATTTTGAAAGATTACATTCGTCTCTTGGATACCAGACCCCTGCGGAGAACTATTATTCCGCCCTGATAACACAGGTCGCATAACGAAATAATTTGAAACTTCAAGTTCATTATATCCTGATCCGATTTTTGTCTTGACAATTGAGCCACTATAATAATCAGTTGGTAACAAGACTTATAAACGAATTTCCACTGGATTGTGATATTGTTGGCGAAGAGGCTCAAAAGGAATTTGTTAAGCTATTTGGCCATATTTTGCGTTTAAAAAATATTTTAAGATGTTTTGACGAATTTGAAATTTCTATATCAGTTAGAGGTTTACAGGATTATCAAAGCATTTATATTAACCTGTATCAAGATTACGCAAAGAAAACTGACGTTGAAAAAGAGCGTATTAATGATGATATCGTCTTTGAAATTGAGCTTATTAAGCAGGTGGAAGTTAATATTGATTATATTCTAATGCTGGTTGCACAATATCATAAATCTAACTGTGAGTACAAAACTATCCTTGCTAATATCAATAAATCTATTGATGCGAGTGTTGAGCTACGCAGCAAAAAAGAACTCATTGAAGGTTTTGTTACTCAAATGACTGTAAAAACGGATGTGGACAAAGATTGGAAAGAGTTTGTCAAAAAACAAAAAGAGCAGGATTTGGAGTTAATCATTGACGAAGAGAAATTAGAACCAGAGGAAGCTAAAAAGTTTATTGCAAACTCCTTTAGGGATGGTAATATAAAAACAACCGGAACAGATCTTGATATGATATTACCACCTATTTCAAGATTTTCTGGTGGAGCAAACAGAACAGTAAAAAAACAAACTGTTATCGAAAAATTAAAAATATTCTTCGAAAAATATTTCGGACTTATTGAGTAGCTGTTCCCAAATCTAATGGTACAATGTCAATGGTCGTTTTTGTAACCGCTCGCTTGCATACAAAAACACGGACTTTCCTCAGATTTGAAACGCAAAAACATGGAAGGACTAGTCCGTGTTTTAATATTAGAACTCAGCTCTATTGCCAGCCAGAATGACCGGAGCTGAACCTACCATCAATCTCAAATTCACAGCGAATATACAAAAAGCCAAAGCCGCCGGGGATGATCCTTAGCGGTTTTGGCTTTGTATAATTATGGTCAGATGCAAAATGCAGCGTATAGCGGAACAGTTTTTTTGCCGTCCTCAAAACCGAAATTCTTTGCGGAGAGCTTGATGGCATATTTCGGCTTATAGGTTTCCATATACACTTTCAGGCTTTTTGCCCGGGTATTGTCCGCGCTTTTGACCTCAATTGGAATAATTTCACCTTCGCGCTGGATAATGAAATCAACTTCAGCGCCCCGCTCGGATTCCCAGTAATAAGTCCGATATTCATTGCAGGTCAGTTGTATATTCACATAGTTTTCGGCCATGCCACCCTTAAAATCATTCAACTCCTCAGACATATAGAGGATATCCTGCGCCACCAAATCCTTTTTTGCGCATAGTAAACCTGAATCCGAAACATAGATTTTGAAAGCATCGATGTTGCGGTTGTCTTCCAAAGGTTTACGGCAATGCTCCACCCTATGCACCTGTGAAATGATGCCTGACAATGTCAGCCACTCGATTGCATTCTCAAACTCCGACGCACGACCGCCTGACTTGATCAGTTTATACTGGAAGCGGGTATTTCTTTTGGAAAGCTGTACGGTAATATTATTATAGGCAAGCCGTGTCTTTTTAATTTCGTTTTGCTGATTGTATTTGCTCATATCATTGAGATAACTTGCAAGGATGGCAGACTGTGTGTTGCGAATAAGAATGTAGTCTTTCGTTTGGGAAAACTGCAAAACACACTCTGGCATTCCGCCGACAACGAGGTACTGGCGGTAGTATTGCATAGCCGCATCATGGAACGCGGCAGGCATTGGGGAATCATTCAGAAAACATTCTTTGATTTTCTCCGTAAGAGTTTCTTCGCCCATTGCGAGCAGAAATTCTTCCAAGTCCATCGGAAACATCGTTTTTATATCTACCTTGCCCACCGGGAATGAAAACTGCTCGCGATTTACGGCCACATCCAGCAGACTCCCGGCAACGATAATGTGATATTCCGAAGCATCCTCACAGAAGTATTTCAGTGAGGTCAAGGCGCGTTCACAAAGCTGTACCTCGTCAAAAACGATCAATGTCTTTTCTTTCACAATTGTTTGTCCGGAAATGTGCGAAAGAATCGGAATCAGATAGGCCGGGCTGATGTCCTCGTCAAATGTTTGCGCCAATTTCGCGTTCATTTCGAAATTAAAATACGCCACATTTTCGTAGTGTGTGCGACCAAATTCCAGTACGGTGTAGGTTTTGCCAACCTGCCTTGCGCCCTGCAAGATCAAAGGCTTGCGGTGATTGCTATCTTTCCACGCTTCCAGAAAGCGGGTAACTTTTCGATACATAACGAATCCTCCTTTCGAGGTTACGTATATATCATAGCACAACATCATGCAAAAATCAACGAATTATTTAATTAAATTTACATTAAACTGCATGAATAATATTTAATATTCGACACAGTTCAACATGATCTCTGATCTTTTACATGACTTGTCCTTTCTTCGCCCGTCCTCTTTTAATGCTAAAAAATGGGTGGTTGCTTAACAAATTTAAAATTGGGAGTGGGCGTGAGAAGAGACTGAAATTTCATAGGTGTGATGCGGGTTTCGACATTTCGAATTGATTTTATTTACATTAGCCGAGTCTTTACCCCGTGAGATTGAAAGAAATATGTCGAAGAAAAAATCCAGTATTCATGCGGTTTCCCGGGCTCGTTTCTAATAATCGCGCCCGGATACTTGCTACATAGAAACTGTAATTTATACATATTTTTACTTTTATGGTAAATATTTCTATTTAAGGCCTCCGTATACATACGAGCGGGAGATGCCCAGCTTCTGAGCCACTTCCCGTTGTGTCAGCGGACTGCGGCCGGTCAGACCGTACCGAAGCTCAATAATGGTCTGCTCCCGGGGGGAGAGGACCTCGCGGATATACCGTTTGAGCTGTTCCGATTTGATTTTACAGTCAAGGTTGTCAATGATGTTGTCTTCCGTAGCCATTACGTCCATCAATGTCAGTGCGTTTCCATCCTTGTCGGTGTCGATCGGCTCGTTGATGGAGATATCCTGCGCGGTTTTTTTGGAAGAGCGGAAGAACATCAGCACTTCATTTTCAATGCACCGGGCCGCGTAGCTGGAAAGGCGGATTCCCTTGCTGCTGTCAAACGTGTTTACCGCTTTAATCAAACCGATGGTTCCGATGGAAATCAGGTCGTCCTGATCGTTTGAGTTGGCGTAGTATTTCTTGATGATATGGGCGACCAGACGAAGATTGTGTTCGATCAGTTCATTTTTAGCCTTCATGTCCCCGCTTTTCAACCGCTCCAGACAGTCCCTCTCTTCCTGTGCCGTAAGCGGTCTGGGAAAGGAACCCGAGCCTGTTACGTGAAGAATAAAAAACAGCAGTCCGGAGAGCGCAAATCCAAGTACGGCACCAAGCATATAACCACTCCTTTATATTGTCGTTTGCCATTATATGCCGCCGGGCGCCTGTCCGTTGCAAGTCCGGCAGATTTTACGGCCCTTTTATTTCCGTAAACAGTGTTGAAAAATGCCGAATGATCCTGTAAAATGAGAACGATAAATAAAGAAGTGGAGTCCTTGGAGAAAGCGGAAAATAAAATGGGTACGGTGTCGATGGATGGCGGCGCGTATCCTGATGATAGATGGCTTTATAAAAAAACGCTGAAATTCTTTGATTATTTTACACGGTTATGTTAAAATAATCTTGGTTGGTTCTGCCTGCAATGGATGCCGGCCGGCTGCGTGTTCCGGGTTTGACAGGAAGACAACGGGAGCGGAACAGAACATATTTGAAACACAGGTGATAAAGATGCAAAACGGGCAAAGGGGACAGGCTTCTGCCAACTCCCGGAGCATTATCTATCTGAATTCCATAAAGAACGAAACGCTGAAAGGGTATGTCTACAGTGCGCATTACAACAGCGTTATGCCTTTTCAAAATGAATGCGAATTTCTGCGCGGAATGGATGATCTGTTTGACAGCATTTCCTTTCCTCAGGCTTCTTTTCAGGGGCGGAAATTTGATATAAAAAGGGCAAGGCCAAAAATAAAAAGGGTGGATGACGCTGTGGAAGAGACAATGAATAAAATTATGAGTGAAGCACCGGCGACCTTTGTCGTTAACGTGCAGTACCGTAAGAATGCCACTTGGCAGGGTACGATCACCTGGGTTGAGCAGAATCAGACGCTTCATTTCCGCAGCGCTTTGGAAATGCTCAAGCTGATGGAACAGGCTGCCGCGGATGGAGCCGTGTCGGTTGTCAACTGGAACGGAAAGAAATCTGAACCGAAATAGAAAAACAAATGCCGTCCGGAGTCAGTGCCCGGACGGCATTTTTGGCCGGGAAAACTCCCTGCCAAGTGAAGTGGCGATCAGCTTGACAATCCCTATGAATCAGCCTATACTTTTTAATATTCGCACTACAGTAATTCTATTTCAGTTTGCAATTCACGTTTCTCCCCCGCCTTTGGCGGGGGAGAAACGTGAATTTGTCGCAGAATCAACTGGAAATGCTGTAATCCAGATTCAGGAAAGATGCCATTTTAAGATAGAAGGAGAAATGAATTATGAACAGTGTAAATGAAAGGCTTGCCGCGCTGCGCCGCCAGATGAAGCAGAACGGCGTACAGGCCTATATCGTGCCTTCCGCCGACCCGCATATGAGCGAGTACCTGCCCGATCACTGGGCGGCAAGAAGCTATTTTTCCGGCTTTACCGGTTCCGCGGGAACACTGGTGATTACGGAAACCCAAAGCGGGCTCTGGACGGACGGCCGGTATTTTATCCAGGCCGCGCATCAGCTGGAGGGCAGCGAAATTACCCTGTACCGTATGGCGGTCAAGGGCGTGCCGACTTACACTGAATTTCTGGCCGAGGAGCTGAACGAAGGCGAAACGGTTGGATTTGACGGCAAAATGCTTTCCGCTGCCGCCGTCGGGGAAATGCGCGAGAAATTCGCCGGGAAAAAGCTGAAAATCAAGGCGGTCGATCTCATTAAGGATATTTGGACGGACAGGCCGGCAATGCCCGCAAGCAAGGTGTTTGTTCACGACGCAAAGTACGCGGGCTATACCTGCAAAGAAAAGCTGGAACAGGTTCGCGCGGAGCTGAAAAAGCAGCATGCCGACGGGGAACTCTTTACCAAGCTGGACTGCGTCGCCTGGCTGATGAATATCCGTGCGGATGACATCGAATACAATCCGCTCGCAGTTTCTTACGCGATGGTTTCTTCCGACTCCGCTTACCTGTTTATCAGTACCGGCCGCGTTTTGCCGGAAACACTTGCCTACCTAAAGGAAAACGGCGTCACGGTAAAGGAATACGAGGAAATCGACCGTGCCCTGGAAAAAATCAGTTCCGATCAGACGATTCTGGTCGACCCGGTCAACGTGAATTACGACCTGTATCAGCTGCTGAAGCAGAACCGGCATGTGACCGTCAAAGAGGGCGGCGATACCGTGATTGCCCTCAAGGGGGTCAAGAATGAAACGGAGATTAAAAATATCATAGAAGCGCATATCAAGGACGGCCGCGCGCTCGTTGAATTCTGCGTCCAATTCGAGGATAGGATGAAGAACGGGGAGACCGTTACCGAATGCACCGTGTGCGATATGCTGCGGGAGTGCAGGGCAAAGCAGCCGAACAACAAGGGGGAGAGCTTCGGCACCATCGCGGCCTACGGCGCGAACGCCGCGATGATGCATTACAGCCCGAAACCGGAAACCTGCAGCATCTTGAAAAATCAGGGCTTCCTGCTGATCGATTCCGGCGGACAGTATCTGGAAGGGACGACCGATATTACCCGCACCTTCGTTTTAGGGCCGCTCAGCCGGGAGGAAAAGGAGCATTATACCTATGTGCTGAAAGCGCATATCGCGCTGGCCGCGGCTGTATTTCTGGAGGGCTGCACCGGCGGCAACATCGATATCCTCAGCCGCGAGCAGGTGTGGAAGCACGGTATCGATTATCGCTGCGGTACGGGCCACGGCGTGGGGATGTTCAGCGGAGTACACGAGGGCCCGCAGAACCTGAGGATCAACAATAATGTCGTCTTTAAAAAGGGTATGACCATCACCGATGAACCCGGTATTTATGAAGAGGGCAAGCACGGAATCCGCACCGAAAACATTCTTCTTGTCACCGATTTTGTCAATAATGAGTACGGGCAGTTCCTGAAATTTGAACCCATTACTTATTTCCCGATCGATACCGCGGGAATCCTGACCGAGCTGATGACGGATGAGGAGCTGGAATGGCTGAACAACTACCATCGGACGGTCTGTGAAAAGCTTTCCCCGGGCCTTTCCGGAAAAGAGCTTCAGTGGCTGAAGGACCATACCCAGCCGGTTAAAAAGGGATAAAGCAAAGAAACGGTTGAAAAACAGTATCATAGTACATTAAAAATGCGTCTTGATTGGGCTTTCAAAGCCGTCTCAAGGCGCATTTTTTCATTGGCTCAATGTCAATAGTTGGGGTAACCCCAAACGGAAAGAGGAATAGAGTGA
>UREO01000161.1 GCA_900546895.1 uncultured Oscillospiraceae bacterium | reverse complement strand
CCGTGGGAATACAGGAAACGGATGTGCTTTTCCAGCCGTTCGCTGTGGCTGAACGAGGACGCGACGGTTTTCATCAGCTCTGTTTCCGCGCGGGTCAGCTCCAGCGGATGTTTGGGGTCGACCGTGGGGAAAAGCCTGTCGCGCAGGGGGTATTCTTTGCCGCCGAGTGTGACCGTCCCTTTCTCGAAGTTGATCTTATCCAGAAGGATCCGGTCGTCCATGTGATATTCCGGATGCCTTTTAATGAGCTGTGCCTCTACCTTGAACTGGATGACCGCCATGGCCTTGTGCATTTTCGCCGCCAGCGGGAGATCCACGGGGTCGTACTGGTTTTCATCCAGAATATGGGGGATGAAGAACTCGCACGGGTCGTCGTGATAGGTCTGTTCCGCAAAGATGGACAGCGCGCGCAGGTTGATGCCGTAGCCGTCCTCCAACAGGTCGAAATTGTTGTAGCTGATGCCCAGCCGGACCACGTTGGCAATACACGCCCAGTTCCCGGCGGCGGCGCCCATCCAGGAAATATCGTGGTTGCCCCACTGGATGTCTACGTCGTGGCAGTTGATTAGCGCGTCCATAATCGCGTCGGCGCGCGGGCCGCGGTCGAAAATATCGCCGATGATATGTAGTTTGTCGATCAAAAGCTGTTGGATCAGGTTGCACAACGCGGTAATAAACTCCTCGCTCATGTGGGTCGATACAATGGAGCGGATGATTTCGCTGTGGTAATGCGGCTTGTTGCTGCCGCCGTCCGCGTGCAGGAGCTCGTCAATGATATAGGCGAAGCTTTCGGGCAGCTTTTTGCGGACCTTGGAACGGGTGTATTTGGAGGACGCCTCCTTGCAGACCTCTACCAAACGGTAAATGGTGATGCGGCACCAGTCGTCAAACGCCGGTTCCCGCTGCTTTGCGGCGCAGTACTCGGTTTCCGGGTAATAAATCAGCCGTGCGAGCGCCGTGCGCTCCCCTTCGGACAGGGACTGCTCAAACAGCTCGTCGACCTTTTTCCGGACGACGCCGGAAGCACTTTTTAACTGGTACAGAAAAGCTTCGTGCTCTCCGTGAAGATCGCTGAAAAAATATTCGGTGCCTTTCGGCAGGCTTAGAATCGCTCTGAGGTTGATAATTTCGGATGCGGCGGCCTGTGCGTTCGGATAATCCTTGGCCAGAAGCTTTAGATAGCGCTCGTCAATCATGAAATCTGCCTCCCCATTCTTATTCGTTGGCCCATGCGCAGCACATTGAATTGTGATGATAGCCTATATCAAATGAATATTCTTGTTAATTTTGACGCTTACTTTTATAGGATAGTATAATTTCAACAAAAAATCAATCGTAACGGCGCAAATAATAAAGAACAGAAATTAAATTTTATGTTGTATTATGGATAATTATACGGTATAATAATCGGAAAGCCAAAAACCAATTGTATAAACGGAGGGATCGTCTTTGTCAACCAAACAACCCGCAGCGGGCTATTTGCCTGATGAAAAGCCACCTTTTTTAAAACTGCTGCTGTTCGCGTTCCAGCAGATCATCGTGATGTTTCCAGCTACGGTGCTGGTCGCACTGCTCACCGGATTCCATGTTTCCACCACGATCTTTGCAAGCGGACTTGCAACCATCGGATTTATCCTGATTACAGGAAGAAGAATCCCGCTTTTCTACGGATCGAGTTTTTCGTACATCACTGCGATCTGCTCCATCACGGGAGCACAGGCGTTTGCCGGCCCGGTGGCCGATGACAAAATTGCCGCCGCGCAGTTCGGCATCGTCCTTTCCGGACTGGTTTCCATTGCGGCCGGTATTATCATCAAGCAGTTCGGGCAGGAGGCAATCGAAAAAGTTCTTCCTCCCACCATTACGGGCAGCATTGCCATGGTGATCGGTCTTTCCCTCGCGGGGACGGCCCTGAGCAATCCCACGAACCTGCCGAACGGCGTGACCGACGCGACAAAGGCGCTTGCGCTGAATCTGTCGTGGACCATCTGCCTTGTGACCCTGCTCGTGACTGTCCTGTTCTCCGTCTACTTGAAAGGTACCTGGGGCCAGATCCCGATTCTGCTCGGCCTTCTGACCGGATATGTTCTGGCGTTGGTTCTTGGCGGCATCTACGGAATCGCCTTCTGCGACTTCAATAAAATTCCGGAAACAAGCACCCTGTTTTCCATTCCGGCAATCGGCTTCGCGCTCCCGCACTTCACTTTGCCGCAGGCAAGCTGGGCGGCGGTCGGGGCGATTATGCCGATCGCGATTGCCACCATTCCGGAATCCACGGCTCATCTTTATCAGCTCGATATTTATGTAAACAATCTTGCCAAGAAAAAAGGCTCCGACAAGCGGTACAATATTTCGGACAAGCTGGGACTGAACTTGATCGGCGACGGCCTTGGCGATATGATTTCCGGTGTGATCGGCGGACCGGCCGGCACCAATTACGGCGAAAACCTGAGCACCATGGCGATCACCAAGAACTTTTCCACGCCGATGCTGATTGCGGCGGCCGTCATCACCATGGTTATTTCCTGCTTTACCCCGCTGACCGCGGCGGTCTACTCGATTCCCAACGCGGTGATCGGCGGCATTTCCATTTACCTGTTCGGAGTCATCGCGTCGCAGGGCGTAACTATTATGATCAGCAAAAAGGTTGACATGTTCGACTCCCGCAACCTCGCGATTATCGCCACCGTCCTGACCATCGGCATCGGCGGCAGCTTCGCGTTTTCCGACGGCATGATCCCCATGTTCGGCGCGAAATTCCCGGCAATTGCCACCGCGGCGATTTTCGGAATCCTGCTGAACCTGGTTCTGAATATCGGAAAGGAAAAACCGGCAGCGGAGGAATAATCCCTCGTTAGATAGAAATAAAAGATACCCAGCGGCCATGATTACACTTTGTACTCATGGCCGCTTTTTTAGGCACAGTTCTGTTTTAAGGGAAAGCAGTTTCCTACGTCGCCGTCAGCTCGAAAGAAGTAATTTTAAAATATTAAAAATTTTTTGGAAAAAAGTGTAACAAAACAGGGGGTCCGTCGTTAATGTAATAGAAGAAAAAATAAAAGCCGTTAAATGCATGGCGCGCGACACGCATTTAGAATAAATTAGCTGAGAAGAGATGATTCCGATGGGCAAGGTTTGGGGTGAAATTCCTCAATCGAGTGCCCCTCCTTTGTTTGTATAACGGAGGCGGTAACTGGAAAGAAACTCCACCATCTGGCGAGAAAAGAAGAAACACGTTTGATTGTAAATAAAAAGGAGTGAATATTATGAAGAATTTAGCCAAAAAAGTGTCGAGTCTTGTTTGTTGTGCTATTTTATGTCTTTCTCTAAATGCAAATGCCTTTGCAGCTACTTCAAGTGATTTAGATGGACCAACGAAATTACCGCTGTTCGAACAGAATGGGACGAACTCACTTGAAAACACAAAAGATGGCACAATAGTCATAACCGACAAAGAACAAATTGCAGAAATTGCAAAGCAACAAAATTTAAACGATCCTGATTCAATTACTAAAATTACCTATGACTTCCGTAATTCTAGTAAGATTCAGGGAGGCCAGCCTAAAAATGCCGATTCGGAAGCAGTTACACCGACTGTAACTGTATACAATGTCAAGGATTTAGGCACAGGCTTCAGCTATTGGGATGATTACGATTCCAGCATTTATAATGGGCCTGCGAATGTTACAAAAACATACACAAGAAGGAATTCAAGTTCGTTCACTTGCGATGTTAAAGTTGAGTCTAAACTTGTTTCGGCCGCTGTAGGATTCACAATCGGTTCAGAGCAAACGGTCAGCGAAGCCTATAGTTTTACTGTACCTGCTAATCACCAAATTGAATTAAGAGTGCTCACAAATTACCAGATGAAATCTTTTGATGTAGGTAATGACTATGGTGGTTTACTTTATTATAGTGGATCGGGCACAGCACAAAGACCGGTTGGATTGATATTTCAACAGATCCAAAGATAAAGCCTAATAGGACCTAAAATCAACAAGCGATTTTTAGGACTAAGCGACGTAGGCAGGCTCTACTTATGTAAGAGCCTGCCATTACGGCGAATAGCCTTTCAAATTGTAAAAATCTATTAATATTTAGATTGGAGTATGACTTTGCACAAGATTTCAGCAGTTTTTTGTGGGATATTATTTCTGCTTGGCTGTATGACTTTAGGCATCGCAATATTTTTTTCAGATGTTTTATCCAGAATTTTTATGATCTATTTAATGACGCATCCAGCATCTTTCTCTCATGACATCTTGTATATAAATTCAAGAAATTTTTATTTTTTAGCGGTTGCAGAGCTTATCCTCGGTGCAGTAGGGTATTTCTATCATAGTAAAAAGGCTGAATGAAGTATTGCGCTAAAATTAGATTTCTTAAAGAGGGGCGGTTCTGAAACGGAAAGATCATCCAAAGGGTCATCCTATTAGGATATGGAGCATCTTTAAGAAAAATATATCCCGGTGGACTGTATTTGGCTCCCATAATAGCTTTACTTACTTTTAATGTTTCTACCATATTTTTCATCATAAAGAAGTGCAGAAAATGGCATTGCTTTGCATGGAAGAAGAGCGACAGTCTGGCAAATGATGTTCCTTTTTTGTTTGGTATGTTTATTCTTTATTTTGGCATTACGTTTACCGTACTTCTGTTGTTCTATCAATGAATTTTGGGAATGAGGAACGTTTAAAGGAGGTCGCTCCTTTGAGAGTAGCTGAAGAATTGTGGCAACAGCCATGAGTACACTTTGTACTCATGGCCGCTTTTTTAGGCACAGTTCTGTTTTAAGGGAAAGCAGTTTCCTACGTCGCCGTCAGCTCGAAAGAAGTAATTTTAAAATATTAAAAATTTTTTGGAAAAAAGTGTAATAAAACAAGGGGGGCAGTCGTTAATGTTGTAGAAGGAAAAATAAAAGCCGTTAAATGCATGGCGCGCGACATGCATTTAGAATAAATTAGCTGAGAAGAATTATTATATGAAATGGAACTTATTATGAAAAGATTCTATTTAATTGTATCGTTATTTGTCTTATTTTTCATTTTTGGTTTTATTTATTTTCAAAGGTGACAGATTGATTTTAGATGATAATCTTTATTATTACGGTAAGCCGCAGGATGCTCTTTCTGCTTATTTCGACAAGGGCAATGGGTTCGATTCGTACTTGATCATTAATCAGGAGCAAGTAAACGGTAATGAATTGCTGTTTATTGAAGCTGTTGCAAAGGCGTCTGGGATGAATACAAACTCGGAATCAAAAATAAAAGTTTTTACTGCGGCTATTCTTCATCGCGATACAAATGGGTTTTATATTACTAGAAGCATACCTTGTTATCGCTTGGATAATAATCCATTTACTAAAACCGGGGGGATTTCATATTTGAAAATAAAAAAGTTTGCTATCAGGTTGGGCGAATCAATGATTTATCACAAAATTTTACCGAAGAATTCAAGGAAATGAAAGAGTATAATGACCATGTTTTCTTGTCCTATCAGGTGGACGATTTGACCTAGTATTTGGAGGTTGGTCATAGAATCACTTTCTTCACTATTGTCATTTCAAAACCATTAATAAATATAAAGAAAAAATTATGGGCATCTAAAAGGAATATTTGTCTTGCGTATGTTCGGCGCGAAAGGAAAAACCGGCAGCGGAATAAGGACGGAACTCCTTTCAAAAATTGGAATATATGAAAACAGCTATGGGCGCTTTGTGCGTTCATAGCTGTTTTTGTGTTCGTACGACTACGACCTCTTTTTTAGACGGACTTTATTTTTTATCCTGTTCAGTATACACAAAATGGAGTAAAATACAAATTCACTGATTAATATTAAGATAAATTGCAGGATTTCGGAATTGATCTTAAAAAAATAGTAGTTTAATGCTATTTCTATAATCAAACAAAATCCAAATATCAGCATGGAGAGGATTCCCAGCAGCAAAAGCCCCCGAAGCCGGGTTATGCTGTTCAGACAGTATATGTAAAGGGTTACCAGGTGAAGCCATATTACATATAACTGAATAAACATGCCCGCAAGATAATGATACTGAGAGAACGCTTTATTGCAGATAGGATTTTTAAGGATTAAAAGCTCATGAGCCTTGTTTGAATAAATAATAAAGAAAATATAAAGGATCACAGCGATTGAACCGGCACATGCGAGAATCACTTTACTGTATTTTTGGTTATTTTTTAACAATCGTCAATCTCCTATCTTTCAGCTTTTGAATCCTGGCCAAGTTTCTTTAAATTTTCCTAAAGGTGAACAGGAATTCCGGGAAATTTATCTCTCTGTTAATATAACGATTGAAGTCAATTTTTGTAACACTTTTTTCCAAAAATTTTTTAATATTTTAAAATTACTTCTTTCGAGCTGTCAGCGATGCGAGAAATTAAAGTTTTTTTGAATTCGCGGAGGGTCACGGATACCGCAAGGCGTGGTCTTGCTCTTACAATTTCCATTTTTTGAATTAATTTCCTTTCCTATTTGTAAAATTGCGACCAAATTGTTATAATGACAATAACTTAATTCTTGTGAATAAGAAAGGGAATAAAAAGTGCTGATTATTATACAGGAAATTCAAAACGAGGCGGACCGAAGCCTCGTAGAGGAGCTTTACCGGAAGCACGGCAGCACCATGCTGTACATAGCACAGAGCATTTTAAAGGATCAGGCCCGCGCGGAAGACGCTGTTTCACAGGCTTTTATTAAAATTATTGACAATTTGCAAAAATTTCACTTTGAAAACTGTAACAAAACCAGGGGGTTAGTCGTTATCATAGTAAGACATATTTCTTACGACATGCTGAGAAGCGAAAAGCGCAGGCACAGTGTTCCGCTGGAGCAGCTGGAAACAGAAGTCCCCACAGCGGAGGACGACGCCCCGCTGGAATCGATCGTTTCCGCGGAGAGCTATCATTTTGTGATGGATTGCCTTTCCGGCCTGAACGACCGTTACAGGGATGTGTTAAGGCCTGTCTCTTATACACATCTCCGAGCCCACGAGACATGCGCAGATCTC
>UREO01000160.1 GCA_900546895.1 uncultured Oscillospiraceae bacterium | reverse complement strand
GTCTTGGACCGTTCCTGTCTGATCCAGACTTTCATACAGTCCTACTCCATTCTCCGTGATATAAAGAGGGACATCGCCGTACTGCCGCCGGATCTCTGTCAGCTCATTGTAAATACACTTGGGATAAATTTCCATTCCCCATTCGTTCTTTTGGACGCTCTCGTCATAAGCCGTTTCAAACCAATCCTTAATGCGCATGCCCGCCCGCACTTTGTTGCCTTTTCCGCGGTTGTTCATTTTAATTTCCGTTTTGCCGCCCTGATACGGTTTCACATATTGCCGGTCATAAATGTTCAGTCCCAAAAAATCGACCGTGCCTTTGCGGAAGATTTCGTCGTCTCCCTTTTTGCGGAAAGACAGATCGATTCCGGATTCCATCAGTTTCTTGATTAAATCATCCGAAAAGAAACCTTTCAAGCAGCAATCGGTGACCCATTTGTTGAAGAACAGGTCCGCATTGTGTCCGGCCAGCCGGTTCGCTTCATCCTTTCCTTCGGTCTCAATCGGATAAGCGTCGTGTACCAGGCCGATCTTGCCGGCGCACCCTTTTTCGTGGTATAATGCCACCGCACGCGCACTGGCCAGCAGCAAGTGATAGGCTGCGCGGGAACGCCGGCTGAAATTCTGAATATTGGGAGGGTAATTGCCTGCCGCGTAAGCGCAGTGAGTGTAATAACTGGGTTCGTTAACCGTCGACCACATCGGCACCCTTTCGCCGAAGGCTTCAAAGCATACCTTCGCGTAAGCTGCAAAAGCGTCTGCTGTCTCTCGATTTTCCCATCCGCCCTTTTTTGCGAGTGCGTCCGGAAGATCATAATGAAACAATGTGACATTGGGGATAATATGATACTTTAGACAGGTATCAATAACCTTATTGTAATGGTCAATCCCCTTTTGGTTGACAGCTCCGGTTCCCTCTGGAATCATCCGTGACCAGGCGATGGAAAACCGGTACGTATTCTGATTTCCCTCCGCCATCATGCGTATATCCTCTTCATACCGGTGGTAATGGTCACAGGAAATATCGCCGGTAACCGGATTTACATTGTTTTTATCACTGTGGCAGAAAGCATCCCATTCCCCGACCCCCTTGCCGTCTTCATTCCATGCTCCCTCACATTGATAGGCGGCAGTGGCACTTCCCCACAAAAATCGGTCCTTATCCATTTTTTCTGTCCTCTCTCCTCTCTTTGTACAGACATACAAATTCCTTTGCCATCCGTTCCGTCAGGATCGCCATCGTCAAATGGTCCTGCGCATGAGTCATAATGATGCTGAACGGAATATCCTCATTTTTTGTCTCGGCACTGAGCATGTCCGTCTGTGATTCATGAGCCTTTTTCAGATCCTCCTTTCCCAACGTCATTTCCCTCTCGGCACTGTCAAAATCGCCTGTCCGAGCACATTCAATCGATTTGTAAAAGTGGTCGAATGAGCTCCCGGCATAAGAAATTATCATAAACGCCATAGACTGTATTTCTTCCTTTTTCACCAGATAACCTTCCTTCCTTGACCTTGTGTGTCCCATTTCCTGAGTACAGCTTCATTATATCGGTACAGGGTCGGCTTCTCAAATTATTAATTTCGCAGTGCCCCGCAAAAAGTAAATTGAACTGCATGTTTGGAAATATTAATATAATAAGTAGGCATACTAAAATCGTTTTTAGATAAAATATACGAACTACAAATCATGCGCAACAGGGAGGGAAAATGCAATGTATTCGTTATCACCGAGACAGAAAAATATACTGCTGATCCTGTCCAACCAGCCTGAAATTCTGACCGGAAAGAGCTTATGCAGCCAACTGAACATTTCTCTGCGGACTTTACAGGCGGAGGTCAAAGCAATCAATGAGATCATGGACCGAAAAATGATATTGTCGACAAACCGCGGGTATCAGCTTGACCACGACAGTTTTTCGGCAATGGACGTCTATCAGAACTTCCAAAAGGAGAGCAACGACTGGGAAGCATTGCTGAAGAAATTGATTCTGGAGGACATTTCCTATCAGATCGATGAACTGGCAGATTCCCTTTATATGAGTTTGTCCACCTTGAACCGAAGATTAAATCTTGTACAAACAAGATTGGAACGCAACAGTCTGCATCTGAAAAAGAAGAACGGTCGGGTCAGCATAGCCGGTTCGGAAATGGACAAGCGCAAACTGATCCGTGACTTAATTTATGAAGAAACCAATCCCATCTTTTTGAACATAGAGAGCTGTTCCTCATATTTTGAAGGACTGAACGTCATATCCATCCGGGACATTATTCTGAAAACAATCGAGCGGTACAATTGTTATGTGGAGGAATGCTATTCCACCAACCTGATCATCAACATTCTGATTGCTCTTTCGCGCATGCAGAAGGCTTATTCGCTGGACGCTTTCAGCGCCAGACTGTCCGAGGACAGCAAGGAATACCGGATCGCCAGGGATATTTGCAGCCAGTTTGCTTCCCATTGCTCCATTGACTTTCAGGAAGCGGACATCCAGTATATCGGGGTGCTGATTATGGGACAGATCAAGCCGGATCAGCTGGTAAGGCATGTCGGGCAGTTTGACGAAACAATCAGCAGAAATTTTGAGGAGGAAATCAACCGGATTCTCCAGAAAACCTTTCGTTACTATATGCTCAACATTAATTATGACCATTTTCTGTATAACTTCATCTTACATGTGGACGCGCTGATCCGGAGAGCGAAAAATCATCAGTACGTGAGCAGCTACATTACGGAAAATGTGAAATCCAACTGTCCTTTTATATACGACGTGGCCGTCTATATTGCCAAAGAAATCGAAGAGAGGTTTCAAATCCGCGTTATCGACGAGGAAATCGGATTCATCAGCATTCATATTGGCTTCGCAATTGAAAATTCCACGGCTTCAACCGATAAGGTACGCGTTCTGCTTCTCTGCAACCAATATCACCGTATTGCCACGGCCCTTCTTGAAAAGCTAAAGGAAAATTATTCCGACGTAATTGAAATCACCAATGTGATCACTTCCCTTTCCCAGCACAGTCTGGACGGGGATGCGGACTTGATCCTGTCCACTGTACCACTGCCGGGGATCGGAAAAAGAGTCGTTACCATTTCCCCCTTTTACACCACGCAGGACCGATATAAAATTGATGAAGCAATTCAGGAATCCTCGCATGCGATTGCCCGAAAGAAGGGACAAGATCTGCTGCTCAGTTACTTCCGCAAGGAATTGTTTTTCCGCGATCTGGAATTTTCCGACAAAGAGGAAGTCATACGCTTTCTAGGAGAGAAAATAGAAACATTCGGGTTGGCGTGGCCGGGCTATACCGAATCCGTATTAAAGCGTGAAGCAATGTCCTCCACCTGCTTCTTTGACACCTTTGCCATTCCGCACGCACTCGAACTGGAGGCAAAAAAGACTATGTTCTGCGTGCTTATAAATGAAAACGGCATCCCCTGGGACGATCATGTCATTAAATGTGTATTTATGATAGCGATTAATAAGGCTGACCGGAAATCCTTTATGAAAATTTATAACGGAATTATTCAGATCCTCTGCGACAAAGAAAAAGTAAACCAGCTGGTAAAATGTAAAACTCCTGTGGGATTTATTGAATGGTTTCAATAAGCTGTGTCTAACTATGCCGAAACTCAGAACCAAAAAGATTGACAATACCATAATTTTATGTTAAGATATTTCGTATAAAACGTGAATAGCGGTGTGTTACTGTTGATCAGGCACTAACCAGATTGTTTTAATCTGTGTTAATGCCTGATTTTTTTAAGTAAGGTGATTTTAAAAAATGGAGAATTTTGAAATTCTAGGCGTATTGAATCACAACGTTGTTTTAGTCCGGAAAGAGCCGAAGGGAACGCAGTTTATTTTAATCGGGAAGGGACTGGGGTTTTCCAAAAAAGTCGGTATGAAAATTACGCTGGAGCAGTCGCAGATTGAAAAATCCTTTCTGGTCTATGACACGCAGGGGAAAATGAAATATCTCAATCTGATTCAGCAGTTTGACGACAAGCTGATTGGAGTTTGTTCCGAGATCACTTTGCTCGCGGAAAAAAAGATGGGAAAGCTGAATGAAAACCTGCTGATCGTTCTGACGGATCATATCAATTTTGCGATTGAGAGAATTAAGAGGGGAATGGCGATCCAGAACCCGTTTGTTTATGAAATCAAGACCCTTTACCCGGACGAATATGAAATCGGGCTTGCGGCGAAAACGATGCTCAGAGAGCAAATACACGTTGAAATCAACGATGACGAGGTGGCGTTTATTGCGCTGCATCTGAACGCCGCGAAGCAGAATGAGGAAGCGTCCGAGTCCCTCAACAAAACGAGGGTCGTAAAAATGATGATTTCGGTTTTAGAGGAAAATCTGGGGGTAAAATTTGAAAGAGATCTGACCTATATCCGGCTGATTAACCATTTCCGCGCCAGCATGGACCGGGTCGAGAAAAATATTATTGCCGAAAATCCTTTGCTGCCGGCGGTGCGGAAAAATTTTAAAAAGGCTTACGCTCTGGCGCAGCAGGTGGGAGAGATCGTCAAGCAGGAGCTGGGGTTGGAGCTGCCGGACGGCGAGCTCGGATATCTCGCTATTCATATTGACCGGATTTCAAGAACCCTGAAAAATAAAAAAGGAATCATGTAAGGTGTGTTACTGTTCATTCAGGCATAAACTGAGCAATGTGATGTTGTGAGGTTTATGCTTTTTTTCACTATATGGCCGGGAAAGAGGTGGAGAGCGGCTATGCCGAAAGGCCGGATAATTATTTTACGAGGAGGAATTTTTTATGCTTGAGAAAATCAAAGGAAAACTGGTTGTATCGTGTCAGGCTCTGCCTGATGAACCGCTGCACAGCTCATTCATTATGGGAAGAATGGCGCTGGCGGCGAAACAGGGAGGAGCCGCGGGAATCCGGGCGCAGAGCAAAGAAGATATCGACGAGATCATCAAGGTGGCGGGGCTGCCTGTAATCGGGATCGTCAAAAGAAATTACGCCGATTCCGAAATCTACATTACGCCTACCAGAAAAGAAATCGAGGAGCTTTTGGAAACGCAATGCGAGATGATTGCCCTTGACGCCACCCTTCGGAAAAGACCAAATGGCGAAAGGCTGGAAGAGCTGGTCCGGTATGTAAAGGACCGGGGCAGACTGGTAATGGCCGACTGTTCCACCTATGACGAGGCGGTCAACGCGGAAAAGATTGGCTTTGACTGTGTTTCCACCACTCTTTGCGGCTATACGCCGTATTCTGAAAATTTACCGGGGCCCAACTTATCCTTTATCGAAAAACTGAAGGCGAATCTTCACGTTCCGGTAATAGCGGAGGGAAAGATCAATACGCCGGAGGATTTAAAAGCTGTTTTTCAATCCGGGGCCTATTCGGCCGTTGTCGGCGGGGCGATTACCCGTCCGCAAAATATTACGGAGAAATTTACCAGGGCTTTATTGTAAAATAAGAGGGGGATTATCATCATGTTTAAGCAACTGCAGAAAATAGGAAAATCCTTTATGCTGCCCATTGCGATTCTGCCGGCCGCAGGCTTGCTGCTGGGTATCGGCGGAGCATTCAGCAACCCCAGTACCATTGCGGCGTACCCGTTCCTGCAAAATTCCTTCGCGCAGGCGATTTTCCAGATCATGAGTTCTGCCGGAAGCGCCATCTTTAACAATCTGGCTCTTCTGCTGTGCATCGGTCTGTGTATCGGCCTTGCCAAAGCCGATAAGGGGACGGCCGCTCTGGCCGGTATCGTGGGATATCTGGTGATGACGGCGACGATCTCCGTTATGCTGACCATCTTCAACCCAAAAGGAAACGCGATTGACACCGGCGTGATCGGTGCTTTGGTCATGGGCAGTATTGCCGTAACCCTGCACAACCGCTATCATAACATCGAACTGCCGCAGGCCCTGGGCTTCTTTGGCGGTTCCCGGTTTGTGCCGATCGTAACATCCTTCTCCGCTATTTTTGTCGGAGCACTGTTTTATCTTGTCTGGCCTCCGTTCCAGAATCTTCTGGTCAGCGCCGGTCAGGGTATTGCCTCCATGGGGGTCGTGGGCACCTTCCTTTACGGCTTCCTGATGAGGCTTTGCGGCGCGATCGGTCTGCACCATATGATTTATCCGATGTTCTGGTATACACAGCTGGGCGGTACGGAAACGGTCGCCGGGGTCAGCATTGCGGGCGCCCAGAAAATTTTCTTCGCGCAGCTTGCCGACCCGAACCACGTCGGACTGTTCACTCACGGAACGCGGTTCTTTGCCGGCCGTTTCGCGACCATGATGTTTGGGCTTCCCGCCGCCTGCCTTGCAATGTATCACAGCGTGCCGAAGGCGCGGCAGAAAAAGTTTGCGGGACTGTTTCTTGGGGTCGCGCTGACGTCGTTTATTACCGGAATTACGGAACCGATTGAATATATGTTCCTGTTTGTCAGCCCGCTTCTCTATGTGTTCCATTCTTTCCTCGACGGTGTCTCTTTTCTGGTCGCCGACCTGCTGAATATCCGTATCGGAAATACCTTTTCCGGCGGCTTTATCGACTTCAGCCTGTTCGGAATCCTGCAGGGGAATGACAGGACGAACTGGATGCTTGTGATTCCGGTCGGCATTGTATGGGCCTGCCTGTACTATTTCTCTTTCCGGTTCTTTATTAAAAAATTCAATATTATGACACCCGGCCGCGGGGAGGACGACGATGTCTTGGGAGCTACGGCGGCGACGGCGGTCGCGGCATCCAAGTCTTCCGTAAGAGAAAAGGCGATTCAGATTATCGCGGCGTTCGGAGGAAAAGAGAATATTGAAGATGTAGACGCCTGTATCACCCGGTTGAGAGTTTCCGTCAAAAATATTGAGCAGGTGGACAACGCAAAGCTGAAAGCACTTGGTGCGACGGATGTACTGACGATAGGGGACGGCATCCAGGCGGTTTTCGGCACGAAGGCCGTTATCTACAAGAACCATATGGTTGAGATTTTGGGGCTTGAGTGATTCTTTCGGACTGACTTGAACTTGTCGCCAGAGGATACTGTTTACAAA
>UREO01000159.1 GCA_900546895.1 uncultured Oscillospiraceae bacterium | reverse complement strand
ATCATAGACCGCTCGGAAAAATCTTTGCTTTTGATCCCTCTCTGATACTCTACTTTGGCCATTACCATGACATTTTCCCTCCCCCGCTGGTCCATGGCGCGGTAATACTCAACAAGCAGTTTTTCCTCACTCTCGAGCGACCCGGTCAAATCAGTCCGATCGGACCGCCCAAACAGATAATCCAGCGTCACATGATAATAATCGGCAAGAATACAAAGGGATTCGTAGTTTAATTGCCTTTTCCGATTTTCGTACATACAATATGCTTCTCGTGATATATTTAAAAGGGCTGCTACGTCATTCTGAGTGAGTTTATGTTCTGTGCGAAGCTCCTTTAATCTTCGAGCAACCACTTTATCATCCCCTTACGGAAAATTATACAGTTTAGGAAATTTACAAGCAATTTATGTAACAAACAGTTACTAAATTTGCTGAAACTTGTGTAAATATGTTGACTAAGTAACAAAGTGTTACTATAATGATATATAGTAATTTTATTATCGGTTTTTGTTACCGGCTTGTAAGCAGGAAAGGCGGTGTGTGAATGAGCGAGAAGATGGTAGAGTATATAGCGGAATCGTGCAATCTGTATATTTCCAATATACGGCTGCCGGAAAACAGCACTGTTATTTTGCCCGTGGTAGAAAACATGGACCCCAACTTTTTTTCCGCCGAGGATTGGAGCACCAGTCTTTCTTACATTTTCATGAAACCCCTGAATTTCCAAACACCGGCCGCTGCCAAGGACTATTATTTGAAAGAGCTTCTAAATAAATTCCCCGACGACAGCCTTACGTAATCTGCCTGTTCTTTGACATTCCCCATTTTTACCTGAAAAAAACAGCATACTGAAAGCAGAACTTCCGCTTTCTTTTTTTAGTTTACATAACTATTGACATGCAAGCGGAATTGCAATAAAATAAGACTGCTTTGTGTATTACGTTTTTTGAGGTGAAATATGAAAAAACAAAACCGCGATAGCCGGTCACAGCGCGGCGGTGCTGGTTCCGGACCGCGAAACGCGGGTAGAAGAACAAATTTCGACACCGGTGAAATTGATCGGTATCATTATGTCGACCGCGATATTTACAGCAGTAACCAGCCCGCACGGCGCGGAGGCAAAAAACACGGCAGGAAAAAAGGCGGCCTGAAAAAATTTTTCATGGGCCTTTTATGTCTGGTTCTGATTGTATGCGCAGGCGTTTTCGTATATGGAAAATATCTGATGTCGCGTCTGGACCGGTCGGAAGAAATCAACACTTCGAAATATATTGAACAGCCCAGCGCCGCACCCGCGTGGGGAGTTATTTCGGACCACCAGATCACCAATATTCTGCTGATCGGCACCGACAAGGGAGACGACGGGAACAGCAGCCGAAGCGATACCACCATGCTGATTTCCATCGACACAAAAAACAAGACGCTCCGTCTGGTTTCCTTTTTGCGGGATTTGTACGTTGAAATTCCCACAATGAAAAAGCAGAAGTTGAACGCGGCTTATACAAAAGGCGGCGCGGCGCTTACCATGCAGACCCTGGAAAATAATTTCAGAATCAATATAGACAAGTATATTTCCGTTGATTTTGAAAACTTCGCCACCATTATTGATAAAATGGGCGGCCTTGACATTCAGATGGATCAAAAGCTCTGCGACGCGGAAAACCGGAATATGGGCAGCAATTTGAAGCCGGGGATCAATCATCTGGATGGCCGGCTGGCCGTGTATTACGCCCGAATCCGCGAGACGGACAGCGACTTTGGCCGTACCGGCAGACAACGCGAGGTCATGGAGCTGATGATCAAAAAGCTGGAGGGCATGAGCCCGATCAAAATCAACGGCATGATGAACGAATTTCTGCCGCTGGTCAAGACGAATCTCACCGATTCGGAGCTGATGTATCTTGCTTCCCTGGCGGGCTCCGTCCCCAATTATCCCATGAAAACCATGCATATTCCAAACCTGAACACCTATACCGAACCCACCATCAAGGGAATTGGTGAAGTGCTCGACCCGGATCTGCCGGAAAACTGTCAGCTTCTAAGGACATTTCTCTACGGTGAAGATGCCGGAACCGGAAAATCCGGAACTGCTCCAGATTAATCATATCATAATGGTACCGCTCCGGGATTGATTTCAGTTTCGGAGCGGCATTTTTATAGCGAATTTTATGATTACACGGGTAGGTCCGCCATGTTTCTATATTTTATATTCACTATTGATGAAAATAATGGTATAATATTAAAATTAACCACTTTATTTGAGAATACTATTCTCTTGGAGGCTGAAAAATGGACAAAAAAACTTTTTACATCACAACGCCTATCTATTATCCTTCGGGTAAGGCGCACATCGGACACAGCTACTGCACTGTTGCCAGCGATGCAATCGCGCGCTACAAACGAATGCAGGGCTACGACGTGATGTTTCTGACCGGTACGGACGAGCACGGCCAGAAGATTGAGATCAACGCCGAAAAAGAGGGTGTAACCCCCAAGGAATATGTCGATAAAATTGTCGCGGGCTTTCAGGATTTGTGGAAGCTTCTGAATATTTCCAACGACCGGTTCATCCGCACCACCGACGGTTATCATGTCAAAGCGGTACAGAAGATCTTCAAAACTCTCCACGACAAAGGGGAGATTTACAAAGGACAATACGAGGGCTGGTACTGCACCCCGTGTGAATCCTTCTGGACGGAAACCCAGCTGAAGGACGGCAAATGTCCCGACTGCGGCAGAGAAGTAAAAAGAGCCAATGAGGAAGCTTATTTTTTCCGTCTGTCCAAATACGCGGACAGGCTGTTAAAGCTCTATGAGGACCAGCCGAATTTCATTCAGCCGGAAAGCCGCAAAAACGAAATGATTAATTTTATTAAGCAGGGACTGGAGGACCTCTGTGTCTCCCGCACCAGCTTTACGTGGGGAATCCCCGTCGATTTCGACCCGAAGCATGTCGTATATGTGTGGCTGGACGCACTGACCAACTATATTACCGCGATGGGCTACGGTTCGGACGACGATTCCGATTACCAAAAATATTGGCCCGCCGACGTGCATTTTGTCGGCAAGGAAATTGTGCGTTTCCACACCATTATCTGGCCCGCTATGCTGATGGCACTCGATCTGCCCCTGCCCAAACAGGTCTACGGCCACGGCTGGCTTCTGTTCGGCGACGGCAGCAAGATGAGTAAATCGAAGGGCAACGTGGTCGACCCGGTCGTCCTGTGCGACCGCTACGGCGTGGACGCCATCCGTTACTTCCTCCTGCGGGAAATCCCGTTCGGCGCTGACGGCGTATTCACCAACGAAGCACTGATCGGCCGCATCAATTCCGACCTTGCAAACGATTTAGGCAACCTCCTTTCCCGCTCTACCGCCATGGCGGAAAAATACTTCGGCGGCAAAATTCCCGCCGAACGCGAAAGCGCCCCCATTGACGACGAGCTGATTCAAATGGCACTCGGCCTGCGCAAAAAATGCGACGACGCGATTGCCGGTTATCAGTTCAGCAACGCGCTGACCGAAATCTGGAAGCTGATCGCCCGCACCAACAAATATATCGATGAAACCATGCCCTGGGCTTTGGGAAAGGACGAAACAAAACGCGCGCGTTTGGCAGCGGTTATTTACAATCTCTGTGAGAGCCTGCGTATCGTATCGATTCTGATTACGCCCTTCATTCCGGAAACAGCACCGAAAATCCAGGCGCAGCTCGGTGCGAAGGCGGACGTGCTGACTTATGACGCTGCGGCGAAATGGGGACTTCTGCCCTCCGATACCGTGGTTTCCAAAGGGGAAACACTGTTCCCGCGTATCGACGTGGACAAGGAAATCGAAGAGCTTAACAAGCTGATCCCGAATCCCGGCGAAGAAAAAAAGGAAGCCCCCGCGAAAAAGGAGATTGAAGGCATTGCCCAAATCGGCATTGACGACTTCGGAAAGGTCGAGTTGCGTGTCGGCAAAATCATTGCGTGCGAGCCGATCAAGCGCGCAAAAAAGCTGTTGAAGCTGACGATTGACGACGGAGAAGGCCAGAGAACGGTCGCTTCGGGCATTGCAAAATGGTATCAGCCAGAGGACCTGACGGGACACAGCATCATTCTGGTCGCAAACTTGAAGCCTGCCGTGCTGTGCGGCGTGGAAAGCCAGGGCATGATTCTGGCGGCGGATGCCGGAGAAGATGTAAAAGTAATTTTTGTGGACGGAATTCCCGCCGGGAGCAAAGTTCGCTGATGGATATACACAAGTCTATTTTCGATTCCCACGCGCATTACGACGACGCGGCTTTTGACAGCGACCGCAGCGCGGTTCTGGCCGGGCTGCCCGGCCGCGGAATCTGCAACGTGATCAACTGCGGGGCGGATCTGGACTCTTCCCTCGCTTCCGTCCGGCTGGCGGCGGATTATCCGTACCTTTACGCAGCGGTGGGCATCCACCCGGAAGGTGTCAAGGATGCGCCGGAGAACTATTTGGAACAGCTGGAAGAGCTGCTCCATCGGGACAAGGTCGTCGCGGTCGGAGAAATCGGGCTGGACTATCATTTTGAGGACAACGCCCCGAGGGACGTACAGAAAACGGCGTTTGAAGCCCAGATTCTGCTGGCAAAAAAGCACCATCTGCCGATCATCGTACATGACCGCGATGCGCACGGCGACGCCATGGAGATTCTTCGCAAGCACAGGCCGTCCGGTGTGGTACACTGCTTTTCCGGCAGTGTGGAAATGGCGACGGAATGCATCCGGCTCGGGATGTATATCGGTCTGGGCGGCGCGGTCACATTCAAGAACGCGCGCGTACCGGTGGAGGTGGCGGCATCCGTTCCGCTGGAACGGATGCTGATGGAAACGGACTGCCCGTATATGGCTCCAGTCCCGTTCCGCGGAAAGCGCAACGATTCCACCCTGATTGCCTATACCGCCGCGCGGATTGCTGAGATCCGCGGAATCACCGCAGAAGAACTTTTGACGGTTACACGCAAAAATGCGGAAAACCTCTTTTCTATTCAGAAATAGCTGTCTTCCCGGCGAAAGCAAACCGGAATACAAAACGGATACTCTTCGGGGGATCCGTTTTGTCTTTCTTTTCCCCCGAAGCTCATAAACTCTTTTTCAACACCCCGGATTCTTACCGCATTTCTAGCCGATTCTTCAACAAGTTTTAGTTTCTCCCCCCGCCTGAGGCGGGGGGAGAAATCTGTTTTGTCTCGCAAACTGAATGGAATTAACGTAATAAAGCATACAAAAAATGCCGGTAAATCCTTCATTCTACTTTCAGTCGGTTGCCTGAAATCCCGGCAGAGAGTACAATGCTGTCAAGGAGGTTCGGATATGTACGAAATTGATAATCAAAAATTCGGAGTTTTTTTAACACAGTTAAGGAAAGAAAAAAATCTTACACAAAAGGAACTGGCGCAAAAACTGTTTGTTTCCGATAAAGCCGTCAGTAAATGGGAGCGCGGGCTGAGTATGCCGGATATCGCACTGCTTTTTCCATTGTCCGACCTGTTGGGAGTAACCGTAACGGAGCTGCTCAGCGGACAGTTTATCCGGGAGCCGGAGCATCTGAACGTAGGGGAAGTGGAAAAGCTGGTGACCGGAACCATCGGACTTTCCACAAAGGAGCGGCACGAGCGTAAAGAGAGGCGGAAGCGGTACCTTGCCTGTTACCTTGCCAGCATAGCGGCCGTGGCTGTGGAAACCGGCATCCTGCTGGCACTTGGATTTACCTACCGGGAACTGCGGGAAAACCTTGCGCTTACCGAACTCCTCTGTCTGCTGTTCGGGGCATGGTTCTGCCTGTTTGTAAAGGAAACGCTGCCCGCGTATTACGACGAAAATAAAATCAGCAGCTACAGCGACGGCATTTTTCGGATGAATTTGGCGGGAGTCCGTTTTAACAACAGCAACTGGCCGCATATCCTCCGGGCGGGTCGTGTGTGGACCCTTTCCGTCGCCGTCCTGTTCCCCCTGCTGTATTTCCTGATCGCGCGGCTCTTTCCCGCCTATGTCTGGGAATCAGGCAGGCTGTATTTCAGCCTGACTGCCTGTCTCGGTCTCTTTATTCCAATGATCGTCGCGGGAAAACGCTATGAATAGCTTAACGGGGTCCCGCCGCGTATCACAGGCAGCGCCCACCGTAAGCCTTGTTATGAAAACACCTTCTCCTCAAAAAATGGGGAGAAGGTGTTTTCATCTGTATTCGGTTCATTGCGCAAGGGAAAAAAGCTGTCAGGATGCTTTGCGGGCCTTTGTTACCACTGGCGGCCGGGATCGTCGGCCATCATGTTGACCGTACCGGCAGGATAAAACACAGAGTAATGATCGAGCACGGCGTTCGCGCCGTTCGCCTTGGAATCCGGGAACACCATCAGCATTTTATAGTCCTTGCTGACAACGTATCCAATGATCCTGTCGTTGCCCGAAGTCACATCGTAATCCGGATTGCCGAAAACCTCTTCCGTTTTGGAAAGAGTGATTTCTTTCAGCTGGCTGTCCAGTGACCTGATTTCAAAAAGCTGGGAGCCTTTGTTGAAGCCGAACACGAAGCCCTTTTTGGAGTAGGTCGCGTAGGTTCCCTTTGCGGCGGCAATGTATTCGGATTTGTCTTCCTTGCCCCACTTTTCCTCTACATCCTCAATTACATTGGATTGAACCGCAAAGTCGCAGTTCATCACTTTCCCTTTTGCCGCTGTCTCTTTCATCAGCTTGAGAAGATCCGCCTGGGCGTCAGCCGGTTGGGAAGATTCCTGCGCCGAGCTTTCCCCGGAGGCGACGGACGAAGAAGCGGCTTCCGAAGAGACCGGTGCGGAAGAGGCGGTCTGTGAGCTGCCGGAGTTGAAATTAGAGCAGCCTGTCATTACCGCGAGCGTACACGACACACAGATGCAGGCCGCCAGTACTCTTTTTACATTCAATGTCATAATCGTACTCCTTAATTTTCATAGTATGGTTACGCTGTGCCGACGGACTTTTGCAAGCTCCGTCATGAACAACATACTACATCTCCGCAGAAAAAATATCAAGTACTATGTGGAAGTATGTAG